>VSNJ01000163.1 GCA_009774235.1 Lachnospiraceae bacterium | reverse complement strand
AGCTGATCCCGGTATGCCTTATTTCCAATAATATCATGCCATTCTTCTTCATCCTTATTACTGGAAGTAAGTACTACCTTAATCTTATTTTTCCATTCAGGGCGCTTTTCCAAAATGATTTTATACAAATTAATGGCAATCCTGCGTGTCATACAAACAATCATTGCCTTCCCCGTCAGAACATACTGCCTGTCTTCATAATGCGCAATGATATCATCCGCCAACATACCCAGCCGTTCCTTTGATCCGATGATCGCCTCTATGGATGATAAATCGGATTTGGATTTCTCTATGGTAATCTCGGAAGCCTCTGCTGCCAGTTTATCATATTCTGTATCTACTTTCTTTAACAAGTCTGCATTCAGCTTGAGCTTTGCAGTACGGTTTTCATAATAAATAGGCATCGTTGCGCCATCCTCAACCGCCTGTGTCATATCATAAATATCTATGTAATCACCAAAAACTTCAACCGTAGATTTATCATCAAAATCAATCGGTGTTCCGGTAAATCCTATGAAAGTAGCATTGGGAAGTGAATCACGCATATACTTTGCCATTCCATACTTCCACTCGCCTGTTTTCCTGTCCAGCCTGCCGTCAAGTCCATACTGGGACCTATGCGCCTCGTCAGCCATAAAAATAATATTGTTTCGCTCACTTAGGACTTCACTGCTTTCTTCGAACTTCTGAATTGTCGTAAAAATAATTCCGCCTGCATTTACCCGCAGCAGCTCTTTTAAATTCTCTCTGTTTTGTGCCTGCTTTGGCGTCTGACGCAGCAATAATTTTGAACTGGCACAAAATGTCCCAAAAAGCTGGTTGTCCAAATCATTGCGGTCTGTAAGGACAACGATAGTTGGGTTATGAAATTGGGGATCGCTGACAATACATCCAGTGTAAAACACCATAGACAGGCTTTTTCCGCTCCCCTGCGTATGCCATACCACGCCAACTTTCCGACTGTTTTCTTCCAATGATTTCTTAGTTCGTCCAACCGCTCTCCTGACTGCAAAATACTGATGATAGCCTGCCATCATTTTTATTGTTTTACCCTTGCTGTCTTGAAACACAATGAAATTACGGATAATGTCAAGTATCCTTTCTTTCGGAAATACGCCATTAATCAGCGTTGTAAAGTAATTTATACCGGACTCCGCCGGTCTTTCCCCATTTTCTGATTTCCATGCCATATATCTTGTAAAATCAGATGTTATCGTACCCACTCTTGTATCCAAGCCATCACTTATAACATTAAACGCATTATAATAGAACAATGTGGTGATATCCAACTGATAATTCTTTATCTGCTTATAGGCATCCTCTACCGTAGTATCAGCATGAACCATGTTTTTTAATTCAAAAAGCACCATCGGAATACCATTGATAAAAACCAGTATATCCGGTCTTTTATTCTTGTAGTCTATGACGGTGTACTGATTGATAACCTTAAAATCATTTAATTGCAGATTTTCAAAATCTATCAGATGCACTGTGAAAGTGGACTGCTCGCCGTTCACACGATAAGAAACAGGAACACCTTCAATCAGATACTTATGAAAGGCGGCATTCATATCTTCTAACTTTAACAGTCCGAGGTTTTTTATGGATTTGTAGGCTTCTTCTATAATATCAGATGTAATTTTCGGATTTATTTTCAACATAGCAGAGTCAAAGTATTCTTTCAAAATCACTTCATGGTAATCTCTGTCAATGTCTGGTCCATAGAGGTATTCGTATCCTTTTTCCTGTAGTTCTGATATGATGACCTGTTCTAATGTATTTTCATTAATTGGCATAACGTCCAATCCTTTCCTGCTATAAATCAAATATACTTATTTGCCCCTCTTTTAAAGATTTCATCTTACGTTCAGTAATTTTATCTTCTTTGGTTATTGTTCCACATAATAGAGGAGATTGCGGATTATACATCTGACAATTGCTATTAACTTTTTCGTCTGAATAATTTGCATAGCAATATTTACAAGCATTCTTACATGTATTATAAGAACCTATTTCTATGCTTTCAATACATCCACATTCTTCTCTCTGATTCTTATCTTTTTTTACACTTATCTTACAACCGATTATTTTTTCTATCAATTCCTTATCTATACAACAATTATGTCCTACTCCATACGAAGCCAAATCAATTTCTTCTGCACATGTTGCAATTTTCATCTTATTATCTTTAGCAATAAGCGAAAGTTCTGATACAAACTCAAAAAATCTACTATCTTCTAATTTTACTACATGAATGTCTTTCATATTTTTCTTTGTTTTAGCATACAAATCAACAAAACTTATTACCACTTTGTCCGTATATCCTTGCAATGCATTTGCAATTTCACGAAAAGCCTTGATATGGTATTCTTCTGTATATCTATCCGTAAAAAGAATGGGGTCGTATCTCCAAATCACTTTTTCTTTCCCAATTTTTGAAGACAATTGGCAAAAAATATTTATTACCTGTTTTCTCTTATCTGGCAAGTTCGGCTCAATATCTTTTCCATAACTTGTCAAAGTAAACTGAAAATAATAATTATATTCTTTTAATTGATCTAACTTATCCATCATTGGCAAAGGATTTTTTGTCCAAAATACGATACAGTCCACCGTTTGTGGAGACAAACCAATCTTACTTACCTGATGAATATTCATTGGATTTCTAACATATAGATACCCCTCTTTAATTCTATTAATAAACCATTCCGAATAGTAATTTGGGATATCTGTTCTCCTACTCACACTTAATATCATCAAAACACCTCTATTATATGTTGCGCACTTCTACACATTGCTCTTACATTATAATCATCAACAAATTCATTATCTATTTCATAATCCCAATCCAAGTCACAACTCTCATGCGCTGTTCCATCTCTTTGGCCATCTTTTATACCATCATACGGATAATAATACTTATGTACTCGTATATTTTTTCCGTGATCTTCAATCATTTCTTCCAACAACTCAAATCTATCTCTCGCTAAATAATGATTGATGTCATTAATGATTATAAATGCCTTATCCTCCATACTTAAAATCACATTTTCAATAAGGTTATTAAAGAATTCTTCAATCTCATCCTCTCTTCCATTATAAACTACATGAGATAAAACATATTGTAAAACTAAAATACTTGATCCAAACATTCTCCACAATTTCCTGGACATTTCGTACAATGGTTGCAATCTTCACACACTCTTTTCGACGCATATTTCTTTATATTTCTATCGCAATATTCTACTATTTTATCAATTTTCATTTTTAGCTCCAATCATTATAATATATCAAAGAAGCCACTGACTATAATCACTTTGAACAATAATTTAGTTACCTAAATTTCAATGTTTGATACATCTATTTCACCTGACATCAGCTTAAGTAATAAGGTATCTCGCATTTGCTTTAAGGTTTCGTTTTCTTTGCAATTAGCAAATATTTGCTTTGTTATACTATGAGCGATACTATCAAACTTTTCTATTTCGGCTTGTGGAGCAACATAGATAGAATGTTTGATTATATGAGTTACTTTTATACTTGGCTGAACAGAACCAATATTGTATGCAACTAAATCATTTTTGATATAATCCAAGTATTGATATAAGTACAATGGTGATATTTCTTTGGTTCTAAATCCTACGACATTTTGTGCGATACACCCTATGTCGCCGAGAAATATTTTCATTTCAGCCAAGCTGCCTACTGTTGAAATGAGAATGTCATATACTTTTGGATGACCACTTCTAAACCAAGTTTTGTATGTTTCTTCGGAAACGTATTTAGTGCAGTTATTATAATCAATTATTCTGGAGTTTCCGGATAATGCCCTAACATCAATTATTGGGTAAGATGTTGGTTGGTCAGACAACGGAGGTGTTTTTCCTCTGTTATCAATACTTTCAATTAAATCGCCTAATTTCACATCGCTATCATTGAGCGAATCAATGGCACTACCAAACATATTTACGAACAGTGAACTTATTTGTTCTTCTAAATTATGGTTTATTTTTATATTTACCGCAATTTTATCATCCAACAACTTCAGAATACCTGCGATGGCTTTCTGTTCCCCCAACGTCGGAATCATCACTGTTATGCCCTGCACTACATCTGTTTGAACCCTCTGCCTTCCGGATGATCCTACCATTGACTTAATTGCTGGTTCTCTAACGAATGGGCTAGATATCAAATAATATACAAAATCTGCATCTACTCCTTCTCTTGCCCTAAAAACAATATACTCGGTAGAACCAAAACCAACTTCTCCATCATCTAAAATATTAACCTTAGCTGTTTTCCCATTTTCCAAACATGGTGTTATTCTTGCCATAATAGTGTCACCATTTCGGAATTTTGTACCACCAGAAAAAGGTTCTAATTCAAATTCTGTAATGTCTCTACAAAAAGGCTGTAATTTATCCATTGCAATTTTCTTTGCAATGACACCTTTCTTAATTGTTTCGCGCGGATTAAATTCAACAATTTCATCTAATCTTTTTGAAACCCAATCTGCCATATATTCGCCACCTTCATCTACCTATTTCTTACGCACCTTATTAGCATTCCTTCTTGCCTATTATAATTTTAACCTCTTCAAAACCCCATATTCTGATTTAGATAATCGGAAATCCCTTTCCTCTCCAATGCAAATAATGGAATATGTTGATTGATATATCTCAACTCATTCCATAAAATCTCTGCTGGTTTTGAAACAGGATGACTGGTTACACTCATGTTATTTCCATAAATATGCGCCAACAGATTAAGCTCCATTCGGTACTTTCCTGTGAGTTTGGATATTCTTTGTTGTGCTTTCTGCATATCAAATGGAATCTTATTTAAAACTTTGTCATTCTCATCAATTTCATCCTCATATTCCTTAAAATCATGCTTTTCCTTTAGATTCTCATAAGTTTTGTAAACCTCTCTCAAATCAAAGTTCATACCCAATCGCCCCCAATTTATTCCTTATTTCATCTTCCAACTCATGCGATTTTGCAAACAATCCTGACAGTTCCGAAGTCAGCCTCTGCATTTTTTCCTCAAATGGCTCTCCGTTCTCTTCTTCCTGCTCTATCCCCACATATCGCCCTGGCGTTAAAATGTAATCCTGCTCTCCAATCTCCGCTAATAATGCTTCCTTACAAAAGCCCTGAATATCCTCATATTCTTTTCCCTGTCTCCAATTCTGATATGTATCCGCAATCTTTCTAATATCTTCTTCCGACAGTTCCCTGACTTTCCGGTCTATCATATGCCCTAATTTTCTTGCATCAATAAAAAGCACTTTATTTTTGGAGTGTTCTGTCTTTCCCTTCCGCATAATCCACAGTGAAACCGGAATACCTGTAGAATAAAAAAGCTGACTTGGCATCGCTACGATACATTCCACAACATCACCTTTTACCATATTTGTACGGATATTTCCCTCATTTGATGTATTTGAACTCAAAGAACCATTCGCTAAAACTGTGCCGCACACACCACCTGCCGGATTCAAATGATGCAACATATGTTGAAGCCAAGCGAAATTCGCATTTCCAACAGGAGGAATGCCATATTTCCAACGAATATCTTCTTGTAACCGTTCTCCGCCCCAATCCGAAATATTAAATGGTGGATTAGCTAATATGTAATTTGCTTTTAACATCTTATGTTGATCGTCGTGGAACGAATCCGCATTATGCTTTCCAAGATTCGCCTCCAACTGCCTAATTGCCAAATTCATCTTTGCCAATTTCCATGTAGTAGGGTTGCTCTCCTGCCCAAAAATAGAAATATCCCTGACATTTCCCTGATGTTCCCTGACAAACCGTGCCGACTGACAAAACATACCACCACTTCCGCAAGCTGGATCAAAAATCTGTCCTTCAAATGGCTCTATCATTGAAACAAGGGTACGAACAATACAAGAAGGTGTATAAAATTCTCCACCCAGTTTTCCCTCTGCGCTTGCGAACTTACTTAGAAAATATTCATATACCCTGCCTAAAACATCCCTTTCCTGCGCTGCTGTTGAACCAACTTCAATATTCGTAAAAAGTGTCACAAGTTCTCCAAGTCTTGTTTTGTCCAACTCTTGACGGGAATAATTTTTAGTCAAAACCCCCTTTAATGAATCATTCTCTTTTTCTATTACATCCATTGCATGATCTATAACCTTGCCAATATCCGTACTGGTGGCATACTTTTTAATTTCACTCCATCGAGCGTCTATAGGTACATAGAAAATATTTTCTGCTATGTATTCGTCTCTATCTTCTTCATCTCCATAACCTTCTGCTAATAATTGTTGGTATTTTTCTTCAAATGAATCAGAAACATATTTCAAAAATATAAGCCCTAATACTACATGTTTATATTCTGCTGCATCCATATTGGAACGTAATTTATCTGCTGCCTGCCATAATTTCTCTTCAAATCCTATATTGGTAGTTCCTGTTGCCATGATTATCCTCCATATTTATCATAAAATTGTATAAATACCATTTCCTAAATTAAAATTTTATCCTAAACCTTGTTTCGATTTTCAATCTTTTCTATATACTCCATTGTAACATATGGTATATTAAGTTCAGAAAATCCCTTTTCGATTTGCTTATCAGTAAACTTTTTTATGCTAAGCTTGTCAATGACTAAAATCAAATCAGACTTAGAACGGGTAAGTGCTACATACAGACGCATCATTTCTTTATTTGTTTCCTGTTTCTTTCCAAATAAATACTCTAACATCGTATTATCCATAATAAACATACACAGCTCATTCTCAAGTCCTTTTATTTTATCAATACTTTTAACCTTAAGCTTTTTCTCCTTATTCTCAATCTTCAAATCATTAATTAACTTTGCATATTCATTGTTTTCCAATGTTATACCAAAGTGTTTTGTAAAAGACTGGATTGCTCCTTTTTCTCCTTTTTTCAAAGTCAAATTAATAAAATATTTTTCTATAGACTTCACAAAAGCATCACTATCATAGTCGGAATTAATTTTTTCCAATAACTTTTCACGAACGCTTTCTTCTAACGAAAAAACCGATTTAGAATCTTGCGTTGTAAATGCATCTGTTTCCTGTCTAATGTAAATTAATGCTTTAAGAAAATCAAATGATTCATATAGCTTTGAAAATTTCTCATCTGTTGAATATAAGTAATATATTTCTCCCTTTACATCGCTTATTGTAGTTTGCCGTTCATCCGCTGGACAAAATAGATTGGATATTCTTAAATGACATTCAGGCATTCTTCTTGTAATTGTATTTGGTGAAAGCATATGGAATACCGAGTTATTCTCTCTAATACGTTCTGTAAATTCTCTAAAATCTTTAGGATATTTAATAGACTGTTTTGGATCGCCTACAATATATGCATATATACTTTCAGACAATTTTCCAAATAGAGTTAATGCATCAGCATCTAAATCTTGCGCTTCGTCTATAAACAATGCATCAACAGATGCTTGAAGATATTCTATAATCAGCTCTTTTTTTCTATGCTTCGCTTTTGTTTCTCCCTTTCCGTCTACAATCATTTGTTTTGCTTTATTAAAAACCTGCGAATTATGGATAATACCTCTTTCATTCACACGTTTTAACTGATATTTTTGTAGTTTTATTTCAATAGGTAATTTCATTGATGTAGCTTTTGAAAAAGCTTTGCCAAAATAATACTGGCTAAACGGATATATTATTTCATTCAATAAAAAACTGTGAACTGTCTCAATGCAAATATCTGATGGCATTAATCCATTGTTTAATTCCGCTACTCTCTGCTCAATATTACGTTTCGCATAATTTGTGAAAGAAATTGCATATATTATTTTGTCATTATCCTTTTTATGATGACGCACTAATATTTTCTCTGTTAATGTATATGTTTTTCCTGCACCTGCTCCAGCAATTTGTATTTGACTTAGTAATTTTTCACACACTCAATTATTTCTCCTATATGTTTAGGCATTTCTATCACTATTTCATTCTCAGAGACAGCTTCACATAACCGTCTCATATTATCTGCCTTGCTGTCTTTAAGAAATTTTGCAGCATCCTCGTCCATATCAAAATAATCTTTTATATTTTGTTCATTTACTCCTGCCGCTGCCAAGTCATCTTCTAATGTATATTTTTCTGTCGTTCGCACAAATATATTTTCATATGTATCATCGTACACTTGATGCTCATTTTTCGCATTTGGCTGATCATCAAAATCCCTTACAACACCTATACAACTGGTGGGATCATCTTTATGAATTAACAGCCAGATGTCCAAAAAGGTTTTATATCCTTTATGTCCGATTGCGATAACTTCTATTTCATTTAAAATTCCTACTTCTTTATCGAGCATAGTATTTATAAACATTTCTTCCGTAGGTCCTTCAACCAAAATCAGACGTTTTGCAAATAAAATCTTTAATATGTCAAAATTAGGACGTTTTGCCAAATAATTGACTAATTTTATATCTACCTTGTCCAACGATATTGCTTTCTGATTTTTCAAAATAACCACATTATTTAATTTTAATTTATTGATTACTTTTGGGTTATGAGATGTAATCAACAATTGCATGAAATCATTCTGCACTTCTGCACTTTTCTTAATAAAATCTAAAACCAAATTGAAATTATTGACACATAAATGTGCTTCCGGCTCCTCTATGCATAATAAGTTGAAAATTTTATCATTATTTTGAAAATAGCTAAATAACAAAACCAAATACATAAAATTCCTTGTCCCTAATCCCTTTTGGTAAAGAAATTCTTCTCCATATCCAATAT
>VSNJ01000162.1 GCA_009774235.1 Lachnospiraceae bacterium | reverse complement strand
AAAAATCACCTCTTATCTCTTGACATAGAGTTTACTCTACATTGTATGCTCGTATTATATCAGCAAAGAGGAGGTTTTGCAAATGGTACAAAACACAGAAAAGTACACGGTAATCACAGGGGCAAGTTCGGGGATAGGGTATGAAACGGTAAAAGCTTTTGCGGAGCGTGGGAGCAGCCTAATCCTTGTTGCCCGAAGAAAAGACAGACTGGAAACTTTAAGGCAGGAAATTTTAGCTTTACATCCGATGCTTGATATTATGGTTAAAGCTGCGGATTTAGCTGTTCCCCAAAATGTTCTCCAGTTATACGAGAGCATAAAATCATATCCGCTGAGGACATGGGTGAACAATGCAGGATTTGTAAATTATGGCAGCGTCGGGAATCAGGATTTGGAGAAAATCAGCCGGATGCTGCACTTGAATGTGGAAGCCCTCACTGTTTTTTCTTCCCTGTTCGTCCGTGACTTTAAAGATACAGAGGGGACACAGCTTATCAATATTTCTTCCTGCGGCGGCTATACGATTGTGTCTAATGCGGTAACATATTGTGCTGCAAAGTTTTATGTCAGTGCTTTTACGGAGGGCTTGGCGTGGGAGTTAAAAACTGCCAATGCAAAAATGCAGGCAAAGGTATTAGCCCCTGCCGCAACAAAAACGGAATTTGGGAAAATTGCGAATGATGTTACGGAATATGACTATGACAGATTATTTGGCACCTATCATACAAGCACACAGATGGCGGCATTTCTGCTTGAATTGTACGACAGCGATAAAACGGTAGGCTTTGTGGACAGGGAAACCTTTTCATTTCATTTGTATGAGCCGCAAGTTCAATATGCAGGAAGTTCACGGCATAACCAGAAAATGTAATAATAGATGGAAATAATCTTTAGTGAGAAAAACAGAGGGGTTTATTCCTCTGTCTGTTCCTTTACTTTATATAAGGCGATTGCGGTTGCTTCAAGAATGGATAAATCTCTGTCGCTCAATTTATCCAGAAGCACATCCAAGCGTTTCCGCTAATTTCTCCCGTGTTATCTTTTGGGCTTCACGAAAAGTTTTGATGTCAAGCCCCATCGGAGTGAAGTCAAATCCGTATCTGTTTTTCTTGTTTTTTTCCATTTCCATATGTCCACCGCCTGTTTTGAATTTTATTATGTTCCATTTTACAGAGATAGAAGTTCCTATTAAACGAGATACAATCTCTATATATAGGAACTACAAATGCTATATAGAAGAACAGTTAGTGCGGATTATTTTAGAGAATTAACGGATTTTAAGGGATTTTTAGACAATGTATAAAAACACAGATTTAGAAGAATTTACCGATAGAGGGATTTTATATAACGAAAATAACGCAAAAAACTGTCAAATCTATTGCGAAAACAGAAAAATAGTAGTAAAATAGTTATTGACTGAAAGTCAATAACTATAAAAGGAGGTGTATGAAATATGGCTAGACCTGTAAAAAAGACACCAGAACAATGGAAAAAGGAAATACTGGATGCAGCACAGAAACTGTTTATCTCCAAAGGGTACGAAGAAACTTCGGTTTCTGACATTATGGATATGGTAGGTGGAGCAAAAGGAATGTTTTACCGTTGTTTTCAAAGCAAAGAGGAAGTAATGTACGCATTAGGCAATCAAATGTTTTTCGAGGACAACCCATTTGAAGCAGTCAAGGGGAGGAATGATTTGAACGGTCTGCAAAAAATTAGGTTGTTGCTTACACTGAATCAGTCGGACGCTGAACGAAACCAGATAAATATGCAGGCAGTCCCGATTTTGAAAGACCCGCACATTTTAGCGGCGGCAGTTGCAGAAAACAGGCATGTATTAACTCCCTTGTGGTTGGAATTGTTGGCGGAGGGAAAAAAGGACGGTTCTATCAAGACGGAATACACAAAGGAGCTTTCCGAACTTTTGCCGCTTATCAACTTCTGGCTCATGCCCTCGGTATTCCCTGCAACAGAGGAAGAACTGTATCACAAATATAATTTTGTGAAAGAAGCATTAGCCTATATGGGACTGCCGCTTTATGATGATGATACGACAACCTTTACAGAAAAATTTATTACTGATATTACGGAAACACCCTGCGGGCATACTTCTATGCCAGAAAATGCAGGAAAAAATAAGGAAAAAGGAGGAAATCAGCCATGACGGAAAAATTATTTACAAAAAATTTCACGCTCCTTATTTTGGGGCAGCTAACCTCATTGTTTGGAAATTTCATATTGAAATTGGCATTGTCCATGTATGTATTGGAAGCGACTGGTTCGGCAGCCATATTTGCAGGGATATTGTCTGCTGCTACAATACCGACCATTCTTTTGTCACCGCTTGGCGGTATCTTGGCGGACAGGGCAGACAGACGGAATATTATGGTGGCGTTAGACGCATTGACTGGCGTATCCGTTTTATGTGCGGCGCTATTCCTGTCGGAAAACAATGCCATTGCCGTAATCAGTACGTTGCTTATTATTCTTTCTATTTTGGGTGCGTTTGAAACACCTACTGTTCAAGCGTGTATTCCCACTATGTTACAAGGCGACAATATTATGAAAGGAAATGCCGTCGTAAATCAAGTGGCATCTTTATCCTATCTGATTGCCCCTATGTTGGGCGGCGTATTGTATGCCATGCTTGGGCTAAAACCCGTAATGTATGCGAGCGTTGTCTGTTTTTTTATTACTGCCCTGTTTGAATGTTTTATAAAATTGAGCTATCAGCGTATTCAAAATCAAGGCGGTGTGCTTCAGATTGTTAAGCAGGATTTTTTATCAAGTATGCAGTATATTACAAAAGAACAGACCAGCATATCAAAGATGTTGCTCTTAACAGCATTATCAAGGTTTTTTGTGATGGGCATTACCATAGTCGGACTTCCATTTCTTGTGCGGACTGTCCTCGGATTTAATCCAAAATATTATGGGGCTGCGGAAAGTGCGCTGGCAGTTGCTACAATCTTGGGGAGCATTGTCGCAGGAATTTTGGCAGAAAAATTGAAAATACATAAATTATCTGTCCTGCTTGCTTCTATGGGTATTTTCATTATCCCTGCCGGCATTGTTTTCATTTTGCCAGTGAATGCCATGATAAAGTATGGAGTTACGGTTGTATCATTTTGCGGTATGCAGGCTGTTATCAGTATATTTTCTATTTTCGCTGTTTCCCTCATACAGCAGAGGACGCCAAATCATTTAATAGGAAAAGTGATGGCTTATACATCAACGGTTACTTTGTGTGTCCAGCCCATAGGACAAATCGTGTACGGTTTTTTGTTTGACAAATTTTACAGTGCCATATATTTTGTCTTAATCCCGACTGGCATCATAGTTTGCATTATAGGATTATCTGCAATGAACTTCTTTAAGAATATGGAAAAAGAACAGCAGGAGGTATCATCATGAAGCAGGAAAAGTGGCTATTGTGTCCTGTATGTGGAAACAAGACGAGATTGAAATTGCGTGAAGATACGGTACTTGAGAAATTTCCTTTATTTTGTCCAAAATGTAAGCAGGAAACATTGATTGAAGCGAAAAATTTAAAAATAACAGTCATTAAAGAGCCAGACACACAGATGCAGAGCCGATGAATTTGTGAGATAGTTTGAAATCACAATACATCGGCTCTGTTTTGTATTCCGCAATTTTTTACAATTCAAATAATAAGTCTGTTGGTATGATGTAGGCAGGCAGAGAAATTGCCAAAAAAATTGAAAGGAAGTGTTTGGAATGGATTACAAAAATCTGTTTGAAAAATTCAATGAGGGAGGAAAGCTACTGTTACCAGATGCCACAATTACATTTGATGCTATCCCGTGGTCGAAACATCCTACTTTTAAGGGTGTGGAGCTGAAGCACATTATCACATCCGAAAGGACAGACGGACAATTTAGTTACCATCTTGTGAGGATAGCCCCTAATAAAAAGATTGGCAACCATATCCACGAGAAACAACTGGAAACGCATGAAGTAATCTCTGGCACAGGTGTTTGCGTAAATGACGGTGTGGAATTGCCCTATGAAGCGGGTATAATATCCATATTTCCCGTAGGCGTACCGCATGAAGTGATTGCAGGGGATGACGGGCTTTGCCTGTTCGCAAAGTTTATGCCCGCCCTCTGCTAATAACTCTATCTGGTTATATCTCTTTCGTATCGCCGAATGGCACGAGTGCCCCAGAGGGTATAGGGGTATTTTGGAGGATAATTCCAGAAGAATATTTATAAGTTAAAGGCGGCAAGCCTACATATTTTTCAAATTGCTTTATGAAGTGGCTTTGGTCGCAGAAACCCGTGGTCAAAGCTACTTCGGTTATTGTATCGGTTTCGTGGATTAGGCGTTGCGCTTTGCGGATGCGGTTCTGGATTTGGAACTGGTGCGGTGTAAGCCCTACCTCTGCCTTGAAGCTTCTGATAAAGTGGTATTTGCTTAGAAAAGCGTTTTGTGCCATTTCCTCGACAGAAAGTTTGCATTCTGGGTATAGCTCCAACTGTCTTTTTAAGTCGTGGATATATGGGGTATGGATTTTAAGCTGCCAGTTGAAAAAATCCGAGGTTTTATCCAGACAGTTTAATAGCTGTAATATCTGATAGTGACTGATTTTTCCTATATTCATAGCCTGCATCAGAAGAAGTCCGATACGTTTTTGTATGGTGGTAATATCTACGTCGTTTACAGCATTCTTATCAATGCACAGGGTAAGCAGGGAATAGTTGTCATGTGCCGAAATGCTATGCGGCTCATATGGAAATATTGCAAATGTTTCGTTTTGCTTATAAGTCCTTGCTTCTTTATTTGTTGTAAAGACTACGGAGCCGTCCAGTATGATGCCGATTGTCAGTACAGAAACGTGATTATGTAATGGGTAAGATATGGTTGAATCTTTACAGAAAATCAGCTCAATGCCTGTTTGGGCATTGTATAAGTAGCGTATGTTATTTGCCATCATAAATGTTCCTTTTCGTGTTGGTCATATTTTTGATGCAGCCCTGCCAGTACGGTATCAAGGGCGGCGGATAAGGCTGTCCTGACTTCATCTGGTTTGGTAAACGCATATCGCAGTTGTAAGGTTGTGTAGCCGTGGAGAACGCCTGTCAATAAGTTTAAGATTTCATCAATGTTTACTGGATTAAAATTGCATGAAAGGGCGAGCGTTTTTAAAAGTGAAAGGTAGTTATCAAATATTTTCCCTGTTTCCTCAGTGCCATGCCAAGTTGCCCATTGTATTGTTTCATAAATTCCAGGATGCTCAATCATGTAGTTAAGGTATGTGATGCCTACGCTTTTTATTGCATCGTCCCCAATTTTGCCGATAGCTGCCTGCATTATCCGTTCATTCATGGTTTTCATTCCATTATGGGCGATTTCCCTAAGCAGGGCTTCAAGGCTGTCTATGTGATTATATAATGACGGGGTACGGATATTGAGGCTCTCGGCAACGGCTTTTAAAGAAACATTGCTTAAACCGTTTTTATCCGCTATATCCGCAGCAGTTTGTATTACATCAGATTTTGTTATCCGCATAAGTTTACCTCTCGCAAAGATATTTTCTAATTATTTTAACTAATGTAATTAGTAAAGTCAATATTATCATTAGATTTTCCGCCATTAGTCATTGACAATAAGAGAATTATTGGATAAAATACTAATGATATTAGTGTTTAAACTATTTTTAATAGTGTTGCAAAAGGCAAAAGAATAGGTAGAGAAAATGAAAAAGGAACTTGAAATAAATGGGATACCTGCTGTTCTTTGGGGTGTTCCATCAAGAAAGCTGTATTTTTATGTACATGGTCAGGGAGGATGTAAAGAAGAAGCAGCAGTATTCGCAGATGTGGCTTGCTGTTTTGGCTGGCAGGTTCTTAGCGTAGACTTGCCGAAACATGGAGAGCGGGTAAATGGAGCAGTAGAATTTGAGCCTTGGAGTATTGTGCCAGAGTTATCTAGGATTATGGATTTTGCCAAAGATAGGTGGAAGCAGATTTCTTTATATGCGAGCAGTATCGGCGCATGGTTCAGTATGTTGAGCTTTGGGAGTGAGCCAATAAAAGACTGTCTGTTTGTTTCTCCTGTTCTGGACATGAAAGAACTCATGTCAAGGATGATGGAATGGGCAGGTGTATCACAAAATCAGTTAGAAGAACAGCGTCTGATTACAACTGACTTCGGGCAGACACTTTCATGGGAATATTGGAAATATGTATTAGAGCATCCAATTAGACAATGGGATTTTCCGACTAAAATATTGTATGGGGAAAATGACAATCTGATAGACCGTTGCCTTGTGGAACAGTTTACGAAAAAGTTCGATTGTAATCTTACCGTTGCTGAGAATTGTGAGCATTGGTTTCATACGGAATATCATTTGAATATCATGCGGGATTGGATTAGAAAAGAAATAGATTGTAAAAAGGTAATTTTAAAGGAAAGGTAAAGAAGTATCGTTATGATAAGAACAGAATGGGTACATTGTCCTGTTTGTAAAAACAAAACCCGTGATAGAATTAGAGATGATACGGTTTTGAAGAATTATCCTCTCTATTGTCCGAAGTGCAAGCAGGAAACATTGATTGAAGCGAAGAAGTTGAAAGTAACAGTCATCAAAGAGCCAGACTCAAAGACGCAGAGCCGATGAACTTGTGGGAAACCTCACAGTTCATCGGCTCTGTTTGTCAGAAAGATAAAAATTTAGTCGTTGTCTTTTGTGTTTATTGCAGAAGTTTGTTTCTGCATTTCATTCAGTTTTTTGTGGAGCGGTATCGCCATGAATATCGTTATGACTGCGGAAAGCACATCGGCAATCGGCTGGGCATACATAATTCCATTTAGCCCCCAGACCATCGGAAGAAGCAAGATAATGGGGATAAAACAAATCCCCTGCCTGCAAGCTCCGAGGATAAAGCCTTCTCTGCCTTTTCCCAAAGCAAGAAACAGGGAAGAATACACCGTATAAAATCCAAAGAGCATAATGGAAATGCCGTTTGCCCTCAAAGACGCTGCTCCGATGCGAATCATCTCAGCGTCGCCCTTTGTGAATTGGGAAACAATAGACGTAGGGAACAGAACCAGTATCACACCGAAAATTACACAGAAAGCCGTAGACCATAGGATGGAAGTTTTGATTGCTTCACGCAGACGGTCAAACTTCTTTGCTCCGTAACTGTATCCTGCAATGGGCTGAAAGCCTTTGATGAACCCGAACACGGACAAGCTGCCCATTGAGATAAGGCGGGTGACAACTCCCATGCCTGCAATGGCAGAATCCCCGTAATCGCCAGCGGCATTGTTGATTAAGGAAATGGACACACTTGTTAAAATCTGGAATACCAATGTCGGGATGCCGATTTTGAAAATCTCAGACATGGTTTCTTTTGTGTATGTGCAGTCCTTAACCCGAAAATGGAATACGCTTTTTTTGCGAAAAATATAGGTCAGATATACGCAGGTTGAAACGACTTGTGAGATTGCGGTCGCTATCGCCGCTCCTGCCACGCCTAAATCAAACACATAGATAAACAGCGGGTCTAAGGCGATATTGAGTACCGCACCCGTCAGCAAGGCACACATGGTTGTTTTAGCAGCTCCCTCGCTAGTCACAATGTTATTCATTGTGACATTGAATACGTTGAAGATGCAGGAAACAATGTAAATTCCTGCGTATGTGGCGGCATAAGGCAGGATGCTGTCGGTTGCCCCCAAGAGCTTCAGTATGGGATGCAGGAACACCATAGAAATAAGAATGATAACTGCCCCGACAGATACGCTGCTGTATAAAGCGGTACTTGCCACTTTATCCGCATTTTCCCTATCCCCACGACCTAACAATCGGGAAATGTAAGAAGCCGCACCGTTTCCGAACAGCAGACCCAGACCGACAACAACCTGTCCGAGCGGATAGACCACGGAGATTGCCCCCATCTGGCTCTCCCCTAGCCCGCCGACAAAATAAGCGTCAACGAGGTTGTAGAAAGCATTTACCAACATGCCAACCATTGTTGGGATGCCCATTGCTAAAAGTGCCTTTGGTATGGATGTGCTGCCAAGCAGCTCCATCTTTTGGAGAGCACGTTTTTTAGTTGCTCTTTTTTCACTGTTCATTTTGAACTCCTTTCTCTTGACAAATGCTGTTGTTTATACTACTATAAAATATAGTAATTGCGTTGCAGGGATTATAATACTATAATTTATAGTAGTTGTCAATAGAAAAAGGAGGGATTTTAAATGGCGACCATTGACTTGATTGTATTGGGAATGTTGAAACGGGAATCCTTGAGTGCATACGATATTCAGAAATTGGTGGAATACCGCAACATTTCAAAGTGGGTAAAAATCAGCACACCATCCATCTATAAAAAGGTTATCCAGTTGGAAGAAAAGGGGCTTATCACAAGCCGCACGGAGAAAGAGGGAAAAATGCCTGAAAAGGCAGTATATTCCTTGACGGATGCAGGAAATGAGGAGTTTGAGAAACTGATGCTCGAAATATCTTGCAAGCCGATTAACATATTCTTGGATTTTAATGCGGTCATTGTTAATTTAGAAAGTATGGAAAAAGAACAGCAGAGGGAATGTTTGGATAGCATTGAGAGCAATATCAATGTGCTGAAATCCTATCTTGAGGAGAACATGGACTTAAAAGAAAACGCTCCCGATATTCCTGCTATGGGCATGGCGGTTCTGCATCAGCAATTTCGATTAGTGCAGGCAATCGAAGAATGGATAAGGGCATTGAAAGAAGAACTGCTGTAAATGTGGATGATTTAAAACATAGCAAGAATGATGAAAAGATAGAAAACTCCTTGTGCTACAATATCTC
>VSNJ01000161.1 GCA_009774235.1 Lachnospiraceae bacterium | reverse complement strand
AGCCCATACCAGATATTCTTATATTTCTGGATATAATTATAATATGGATTTTAATAGGAAAGTGCTGTAATCCTGAAAATGTTCCCGTTTTTTATACCAAAACAAGGATTAAGCTTTTTCCGGAAATTATAAGGAAAATAAAATTTATTTATGGAAGGAAGGGATGGACATGAAAAAACTACGTAAAATCATCAGCTTTTTACTGGTTTCCGCATTAATTGCAGGAATGTTTCCTGTATCATTTAGTGGGACGTTTGCTTTTGCAGCAGAAACGCCAGCCGCACCCCTTAGTGGAAGTATTGGGGATAACATTAACTGGGAATTGACAGAGGTTTCCAATCCAGGGTTAAATCCAGATGAAACTTTGGAAACTACATTTTATAACCTGGAACTTACGGGCAGCGGGCCAATGGAAATATCATCAGGGCATAGCCCATGGTATGACAGCAGGGAACATATACTTTCTGTATCTATAGCAGATGGGATTACATCAATCGGGAATTATGCATTTTCGGGATGTGTAAGCCTTAAGTCTGTAACGCTGCCAGATTCAGTGGAAACTATAGGGCGGGATGCATTTAACAAATGCGAAATGTTAGAAGAGGCAATATTAGGAGCAGGATTAACAGATATTGGAGAAAATGCATTTTATTGGTGTATTAATTTAGGCAGCATAACATTAGGACCAAATATAAAGACTATTGGCAAAAAAGCATTTTATGCTAATAATATTGTAAATATACAATTTGAAGACGGGCTTGAGGAAATAGGGGAGTCAGCATTTGAAAGGTGTGAAAAACTGGCATCAGTTTCGCTTCCAGACAGTGTATCTTCTATTGGCCCACGTGCATTTGCATCTACAAAACTTAAAGAATTTACTGTACCAGCAGGTACTACAGTTATAGGGCATGCAGTACTGGATGAATGTAGTTCGTTAAGCAGCATCCAGGTTGGAGCAGGCAATACATGTTTTAGTGTAAAAGATGGTATCCTTTATGAGATGAAAGCAGGCAATTTCTATAAAACTATTACATATGCACGTATTACATCTAAAAAAGAGATTAGTATTGAAGAGGGTACAGAGATAATAGATGCTTATTCTTTTAATGGTGGTACATATCTGACAAATATTACTTTGCCAGAAACAATAAAACAGATTGGTGACCATGCTTTTAATAATTGTTATAATGTACAAGAAATACGTATTCCTGGCAATGTTGAAACTATACAAAAATATGCATTTGGGAGCTGGAATAAAATTGTAGAAATAAACATTCCTGACAGTGTCCAGACAATAGAAAGTAACGCTTTTTATATGTGTGAATCTTTGGCAACGGTATCAATAGGAAGCGGATTAAAAAATCTACATGCATATGTGTTTAGTTGTTGTAGTTCAATTGCAAGTATTACTATATCAGATGAGAATCCTAATTTGTCTGCGGTGGATAATGTAGTTTATAATAAAGACTGCACTATAGCATGTTTTTATCCAGAGGGAAAAACAGATAAAGAGTATACATTCCCTGATACATTAAAGGAACTGCAAGGTTCTTGTATAGTAAAGAACACATCTCTGGTAACACTGTATCTTCCAGCATCACTTTATAAAATGAACAGTAGTTCAATTAGTAGTAACAAAAACTTAAAAAACATATTTTTTGCAGGAGATGCACCAAGTACTTATTCTTCAAGTGCAATAGTATATAATGCAGCGGATTTAATTATTTTCAGGCATCCATCTTCATCAGGATGGGACACCTGGAAGGATAAAGATAAATATACAATAGCAGATTGGAGAACAGAAGATAGTACACAGGAAGAAGGGGAATTTAATGGAGTTTCCTGGCAATATATTGGTGCTACAGGATGTATTTCTTTTACAGGTTCTGGAGTTATTCCTGGTTTTACAGAAGAGAACCCTGCCCCATGGGACAGCTATAAAACTGGTATCCAGACAATAGAAATAGCAGAGGGCATTACAGAAATTGGCAGTTATGCATTTTGCCAGGCAGAGAATTTACTGCGTATGGAATCAGGAGCAGATTTAAACAGTATAGGGGATTATGCATTTAATGGATGCACCAGGCTTGTATTTTTACAAACAAGGTTTGTAGAAAATATTGGAAGTGCTGCGTTCCAGGGTGATGTCGCAATTAAGGGTGATTTGTTCTTTGATAAAGTGGCTTCACTTGGTTCATATGCATTCCAGGGTTGTACTGCTATTGAGGATGTATTCCTAGGTTCACACCTGCAGGCTCTGGAAGAGGAAGTTTTTGCTGGATGTACTTCTTTAAGCAGTATATTTGTGCCAGAAACAGTATCAGCTATAGAAGCAGGTGCATTAAAAGATTGTACCAGCCTGCGTACAGTTAATATCCCAGCAAGTACAATAAGTATTGGTGCACAGGCATTTTCAGGAAGTACAGCATTAGAAAAAGTTTACTTCTATGGAGAAGTACCAGCAGACTGGGCAGCAGACAGCTTTATAAACTGCAGCAGCAGCCTTATATTATATTACCGTATTTCACAAAATAGCTGGACAGGGTTTGATGGTGTATGGAATGGTATTCCTGTTGAAGGGCAGAGCCATTTCTATACAGAAAATAAAGACTATTATTCATTTAGCAACAGTGCACCGTCATTTGGATATGGAATTAATTACCGTATTCCAAGGCAGCGTTATGTAGATGTGCTGCAAAGTATTACTACAGGTACATATTATTATGTAACTAATCCAAAGTGGGAAGGCTCTTGTTATGGAATGGCAGCTACTACATTGGAATTTTATGAAAATAGTGATAACCCAAGGTTTGATATAAACAATTATAGTGCAAGTGCAGAAACTTTATATGAAATCGCTGCACCACGCAGAAAAGATTCAGATTTAACAAAACTTATAGAAGCTTACCAGATATCCCAGTATAACCCATTAATTGCAGGGTATACTGGTGCATTTAGTGCAAATATGAAAGATTACAAAGGATTAATTAAGAAAGTAGAAGAATTTGAGCGTTCAGGCGGTTTTAAGGCAGACCCAGAGGCAGAACCTGTACTTATGTCAATTTATTCAGCTTATGGCGGGCATGCAGTTATACCTGTTTCTGTGAACCAGGATAATGACGGAAACTTTATTTTAAAGGTATATGACCCTTCATATCCTTCTTCTTTAAAGACTCTGCTTATCAATAAGGATTTTAGTGGAATATCCTATGGACTATATAAATATGCTTCATATGCCGGGCTTAATGCTATAAGCAGTGCTATGGCAGGTATAGAACTGCATAGTAACAAGGATGCTTCTCTCTATCTTTCTATAGATAAAGAGAATATAAAACTTGCCAATGAAGCTGGTAATACTATTGAAGATATAGAAGGCGCATATGAGCAGAAGCAGAACGCAGGGGAAGAGGAAACATTCCCAGGTATCAGGAGCTTTGTGCTTCCAGAAGGAAACTATAATATTTCTACAGATAAAACTGCCAATACAGGAACATCAGGAAATACACAAGAAAGTGTAACATTCTATCTGGCTTCAGGAGAATATTTTGCAGAAATAGTTTCTTCAGACAAAGATGCTGTTCTTTCGGTTGATAAAGAAACAGGAACAGACCAGCTCAAGGTAAGCCTGGCTTCAAAATCCCAGGAAGAAGAGGTATCTTCATTTACTATTATTAACCAGCAAGGAATGGAACGTAAAATAGAAACAAGCAGTAATACAACAGTTATAATAAGTGGTGATGATATTTCTATTGAAGTACCTGCAGATACAACAATTACCATTGATGGCATGGAGACAGCAGTAAATGCAGGCAAGGCGGAAACCACATTTTCTTCATCAGATGAAGAAAACCCTCTTAAGACAAAAGAAATAGAAACAAATATAACATGTGACAGCAGTAATAAGATTTCTGGTACTGCAGATGCAACAGTAATTTCAAATGCAACAACTCCAAAAGATGTTAATGTTACATTACAGTATTATGACCAGGCTGGAAAACTGGCATCATCTTATATTGAAAAGATACAGCTGGCTCCAGGAATGAATTTTGTACAATTATCATTTGATAATCTGGAGAACAGTCTTACAGGAGAGGGTGAAGTGTTATTGTCCTGCAGGCTGTCTGTAGAGGATGAGAATGGAAATTCTGCTTTTTCTATAGCAGAAGATATACCTGTAACCTTGTTAAAACAACAGGGTACAGAAGGAACACCACTCCCAGATGGAGGAAGTGGTTCATATTATCCAGGATTTTTACCTCCTGTATATGGTCCGTCACCAACACCAGGTACAACATCAACACCAACATCAACACCAGTTCCAGGAACAACCAGTGTCCCAGGCGTGCCATCTGTTAATGTTACAAGTACACCAGAACCAACAGCCAGTCCTGATGTGCCAGTTATACCAGCAGCAACAAATACACCAGTTAATACACCAGAGCCAGCAGAAACAACACAGCCTGATGGAAAGGACAGCATTGTATCATCATATAAAAAGGGCTATAAGTATACAGATAAAAAGACAAATGCTGTATATAAAATAACAGGTACAGGAAAAAATAAAACAGCAGAATATATTAAGAGCACAAAGAAAAATCCAAAGTCTGTTATAATTCCTGCTACTGTTAAAATAAATGGTGTATCTTATAAAGTTACTTCAATAGGAAAAAAAGCATTTGCAAGCAAAACTTCTTTAAAGAAAGTAACAATAGGAAAGAATATAAAGAAAATAGGCGGTAAAGCATTTTATAAATGTAAGAAGTTACGTTATATAAATGTTAAGTCAGTAAAGATTACAGCAAAGGGTATAGGAAAGGCCGCTTTTAAAGGTATTTATAGCAAGCCACGTGTAAACACAAGTAAAAATGTGAAGAATAAATATTACAAAGTATTTGTAAAAAAAGGAATGCCAAAGAAAGCAAAGTTTATTACTAAATCTTGAGAATTGTATAAAATAATTGCTACCAGATAAAAGAAGCTGCCGCATTAAGAAAAGCTATAACAATATATAGTGGATATTGATTTTAATAAATACTATATATTGTATACTTTATACTTAGTGCGGCAGCCCTTTTTTAATTAATTATATTTTAAATGTATTATTTTAAAGAGTCATATGCTTCACGTACAGCCCTGGCAAGCTGGTCAGGACAGGAAGTAGGTTTTCTTCCACATTTTATGCCACTTACCTTTTTTTCAATCTGTTCTACTGTGAGCCCGTCAACAAGTGAACGCACAGCCTGGAGGTTTCCATTGCATCCTCCTGTAAAGTTTACATTAGTAATAATATCACCATCAATATCAAATTCAATTAATGAAGAACAAGTTCCATTTGTTTTATATGTATATTTCATAATAACCTCATTTCTGCCAGACTGGGCTGGCTATATTATATACCAGAAAGAATATCAATTAAAGTTGTGAAAATACTTCTCCAAGCCCGCATTGTAAAAGCAGGTCTGCCTTGCTGTCAAGAGGGGTAGCTGATTTATTAATAAGGACAAGTTTATTTCCTTTATAATATTGTATAAGGCCAGCAGCAGGATATACAGCAAGTGAAGTGCCTCCAATAACCAATATGTCTGCTGCACTTATAGCATCTATTGCTGCTGCCAGTACAGCATCATCAAGTCCTTCTTCATATAATACAACATCAGGTCTAATAGTGCCTCCACATTCACATTGTGGTATGCCTTTGCAAGATGTTATAGAAGAAATATCATAAGCTTTATGGCATTTTAAACAATAGTTTGTATGAATTGAACCATGAAGTTCATATACAGTCCTGCTTCCTGCTTTCTGGTGCAGCCCGTCAATATTTTGCGTGATTACAGCTTTAAGTTTTCCTTTTTGTTCAAGTTCCGCAAGTTTTATATGGGTAATATTGGGTCCGGCATCTGTACATATCATTTTATCCCGGTAAAATTTATAGAACTCTTCTGTTTTAGTTATAAAAAAAGAGTGGCTCAGTATAGTTTCTGGCGGATAGTCATATTTCTGGTGATACAGACCATCAGTGCTACGGAAATCAGGTATGCCGCTCTCGGTTGAAACACCTGCACCACCAAAGAACACAATATTATCACTGTCTTTAATCCAGTTTTGCAGGGTGTTTATACCTTCATTAATAGTTTGCATTAAATTCCCCCTTATTAAGTGGATAATTACATTCCAGCAGTCACCATTTAATTGTGCATAATCCTGCAGAACCTGTCTGGCAATGCTGGATTATGTAGGATTACCCCTGTTTAATTTGAATGTTTGCAATTTCCGCCATTTCCATAATAGATTTTTTAGAAACCTTTTTACCATGGTATTCTATTAAATCTTCTTTTTCTCCTGTAAATATATCTACTGGTTCATACTTCTGCAGGATAATTTTGTCATCATCAGTTGAAATTTCTATAGAATCCCTTTCTGCAAGATGCAAAATACGGCGTAATTCTATAGGCAGGGTTATTCTGCCAAGATCATCAAGTTTTCTTACTATTCCTGTCTTTTTCATGTTAATTAATAGCCTCCTTAAGTCATAGCTGTATTACAGCATAATTATGTCAGATAAAAGGATATATTATTAAGTAATCCTTATGCTGAATATAGCACAGTTTATAAAAAATGGCAATTATATTTTAGGTTTATACATGTATGTTTCAAAAATTTAAGAAATTAGTTATATTATTCCCTGAATTTCCCCTGCACAAGAAGCAGGGGATTTTTATGGGCAGCTAAAATATTTTATAATGTGGTACCTGGCTGCCAATCAGGAAGTATTCCATATAATCATGCAGGATAATCATTGGGCATGATAAAAGAAACCACATATTGGAATATAGCAAGCATATTTGTCCCTTGAAATTATATTGTTCAGCAGAATAATCCCATACATTCAGATGCATATGCCTGTTTACAATTTCACCAGTAAGAAATTCTACGACAGTAATCATAATTCCACATAAAAGCATCTGGCCTACAATAGAAGCAGATTCACCTAATATTCCTTGTATAACGCCTACAAGCAGGAAACACAGCCCGCCTGCAAAAAGCATTGAGATGTGTGAATATCCCCTGTAAAGTATTTCTATGCCACAGTACAGGAATCCGCCTGTTAAAAACATTATTACATATGCCTGGACTGGATTCATATTATAATATCTCCTTTATAATTGTTATTTAGGATACATTTTTATTATTTGTCCTATGATATGGATATTATGGTTTTTTTTATCAGAAGTTATTCGTATATTATCTAGATAAAATATGGTTTTATTTTACAAGCTGTTATGATAACATCATGTGTGTAATAATGGCATATGTGAAAAATATAAGGAGACAGGATTTAGGTTGAAAAATAATTATAAGCCAGCAAAAACGCTGGTTAACAATTATTACACTTAAACCTTGGAAAAATGCAAAAACAGCGTTTTTCATACCTATTTGTGCCATAAAAGGCACAGCATGGAGGATATTATAATGAAGAAATTAAACAAAAAAATACTTTCAAGGCTTGATGATGTTATTATGTCAACTATTGAGGGGACAAGCAGCAGCCCGGACTGCAATATAGGAGCGGCAATATGTGTTATACAAGGAGGAAGTGAAGTATACCGCAATGAGTATGGTGAAGCAGATAAGGAGCGACATATTCCTATGTCAAAAAATTCTATATTCCGTTGTTATTCCATGACAAAACCCATTACATCTGTAGCAGTAATGATTTTGCTTGAAAAGGGAAAAATTGCGCTTACAGATGCTGTGAGCACATATATTCCAGGATTTAAAGACCAGAAAGTGCTTACAGAAGATGGTTATGTACCTGCATACAGGGAAGTTACAATACAAGACCTGCTTAATATGACAGCAGGTGTAAATTATCCAGATGCAAGTTTTCCAGCAGGCAAGGAAATGCAGGATATGATTGACAAGTTTTATAAAGATACAGAAGAAGGCAGGCCGGTTTCTACATATGAGCTTGCAAATCTTATTGGAAAACAACCTCTCAGGTTCCAGCCAGGAGAAAACTGGAACTATAGTTTCTGTGCAGATGTACTTGGTGCAATAATTGAAGCTGTTAGCAGTAAAAGGTATAGTGATTATCTTAAAGATGAAATATTTAATCCACTTGGTATGCATGATACAGATTTTTATGTTCCAGAAAGCAAACAGGGACGTTTTATGCAGAATTATGAGTATATGCCAGAGACACAGACTATGGAGCCTTGCCAATGGCAACATCTTGGGCTTTCATACATGCATAAGAAAAAGCCGGAATTTGAGTCAGGAGGTGCAGGGCTTGTTTCTACAATAGATGATTATTCGCAGTTTGTAAAGATGCTATTAGGAAAAGGAACTTATAATGGTATAAGAATTTTGGGAAGCAGTACTGTGGAATTTATGACACAGAATAATCTTAGTGAAAAACAGCTGCGTGGATATAACTGGGATGCACTTAAAGGTTATGGATACGGAAATCTTATGAGGGTAATGATAGATGTACCTGCATCAGGCGGGCTTGGGGCTGTTGGTGAGTATGGATGGGATGGATGGCTTGGCAGCTATGTATCTATAGACCCATCTAATGACCTTGCTATTATATATGTAATACAAAAGTGCGGAGGCAATGGTTACAGGGATATACAAATAATAAGAAATATAGTTTATTCGGCACTTGAAGAAACCAGGGAATAATTTCCAGTACAACCATCTATATACAGTTATCAATGTCCATGTAATAAATATATTATAATAGAAAGTTTGCTTTATGGCAAAAACCTGCAGATTATTTTTATATAACAGGGTTTTGATGGTAATTAAAATAATCTATTTTCTTTGTTATTTTATATTGTACATATATTTTTATATACAGCAGTTCATGTCTCTTATAAAAATCTGACGCTTCAGAAGAAA
>VSNJ01000160.1 GCA_009774235.1 Lachnospiraceae bacterium | reverse complement strand
TCACAATACTATTATATAGCAATATGTGAATAAATGCAAGAATTTTACTTTTAAACTTTTTACTTGTAGCATGTAGAAAGCAATGTTATAATAAAACGGTACATTTATACGTTACAAACCGTGTAGATAATTGGAGGATGACATGACTGATATTAAGAGCAGGATAGAAAGCCTGAAGAAAGAGAAAAATGCAGTTATACTTGCACATTATTATGTTCCTGGTGAAGTACAGGAGATAGCAGATTATATTGGAGATTCGTTTTATTTAAGCAAGATAGCAAAAGATGCAGAACAGGATACAATAGTATTCTGTGGTGTATCTTTTATGGGAGAAAGTGCCAAGATACTAAGCCCTGGAAAGCAGGTGCTTATGCCAGATATTACTGCTGGATGCCCGATGGCATATATGGCACAGGTTGAAAAGATAGAAGAAGTACGTAGGAAATATGATGATGTTGCAGTGGTGTGTTATATTAATTCAACTGGTGAGCTTAAGAAACATTCAGATGTCTGTGTAACTTCTGCCAATGCCATGAAAATAGTGCAGGCACTGCCTAATAAGAATATATATTTTATACCAGACGAAAATCTTGGGCGTTATGTTGCTTCAAAAGTTACAGACAAGCATTTTATATTTAATGACGGTTTTTGTCCATTGCATAAAGAGTTTAGTAAAACTGATATAGAAAAAGTGAGAAAAGCATATCCTGGTGCATTACTTCTTGTACATCCAGAATGCCGTATGGAAGTTCTGGAAGATGCAGATTATATAGGAAGTACATCTGGTATAATAGAATATGCCAGTGAAAGTGATGCCAAAGAATTTATAATAGGGACAGAACCTGGGGTTATGTATGAGCTGGAACGCAGAAATCCTGGTAAAAAGTTCTATCCTCTTGTAGAAGGCAAAGTCTGTCCAGATATGAAGAAGATAACTTTAGAGAAAGTTCTTAAGTGTATGGAAGAGGGAACTGGTGTAGTTGAAGTTACAGAAGAACTAAGAAATTCTGCAAATGCATCTCTTGACCGTATGCTTGAGCTTGCCAGATAGTATAATATCATGGCACAGATTACAGAATTTCTTTCATATATTCAGAAAGGATGGCGGCTATATATTTAGCAGCTATAGACACCAGGATATTATACTGGTGCCAGGTGGTATTATGATAAAAGATGCAGATGTTGTCATTGTAGGCACAGGAGCAGCAGGGCTTTTTTGTGCGCTTCATTTTCCAGAGAATGTAAAAATACTTATGATAACGAAAGATGCTGTGGACAGAAGTGACTCATTTCTGGCACAGGGAGGCATGTGCATGCTCAGGGATGAAGAAGATTATGATAAGTATTTTGAAGATACAATGAAAGCGGGACATTATGAGAATAATAAAAAGTCCGTAGAAATAATGATTAAATCATCACAGAAGATAGCCTCAGAACTTATTAGATATGGTGTTGAATTTGAGAAGGATGGCGGGGAATTTATGTTTACCCGTGAGGGAGGCCACAGTATGCCACGTATCCTGTTCCATGAGGATATAACTGGCAAGGAGATTACAAGTAATCTTCTAAAAAATGCACTGAAAAGGGATAATATTGAAATCCTGGAATATACTTCAATGCTTGATATTATTTGTGATAAAGATAATACCTGCTGTGGTATTGTAATGTCGGATAAGGATGGGAATATATCACTTGCCAGGTCTTTATATACGGTTTTTGCATGTGGTGGTCTTGGAGGGCTTTATAAACATTCAACTAATTTCCGGCATATAACAGGTGATGCACTTGCAATAGCATATAAACATAATATAGAAATTGAACATATAGATTATATACAGATACATCCTACTACACTTTATTCAGAGAAACCAGGGCGGAGGTTTCTTATTTCTGAATCTGTACGTGGGGAAGGTGCTGTTTTATTAAACAAGAATAAAGAGCGTTTTTGTAATGAACTTAAGCCAAGGGATATAGTTACTGCTGAAATCAGGAAACAGATGGAAAAGGATGGTATGCCATATGTATGGCTTTCAATGGAAAATATTCCAGAAGAAGAGATAAAAAGCCATTTTCCTAATATATTGGAACAATGTTTAAAAGAGGGGTATGACCCTGTTAAGGAATGTATACCTGTAGTTCCTGCACAGCATTATTTTATGGGGGGAATTAAGGTTGACAGTGACAGCAGGACATCAATGCTACGCCTTTATGCAGTAGGTGAAACTTCATGTAATGGTGTACATGGCCGCAACCGCCTTGCAAGCAATTCACTGCTTGAATCAATGGTATTTGCAGAGAGGGCAGCAGAGTCAGTACAAAGGGATATTGCATCTGCAAGAAGTACATATAATTTATTGGATGACAAGGATTTTGCAAAGCTTGTTGACCTTAGCCAGTACAATGATATAGATACCCTTTGCCTGGAGTATAAAAAGAGGGTTCTGGATGAAATAGAAAAGGAGAGAAAAAGACATGAATGATATAGTATCTTTAAGAATAAACGCAGACAGGTATATACGTATGGCACTTGAGGAGGATATTACAAGTGGTGATATATCAACTAATTGTGTTATGCCTGTATACCAGAAAGGACAGGCAGACCTTATATGTAAACAGGATGGCATAATAGCGGGGCTTGGTGTATTTAAAAGGGTATTTAGCATGCTTGATAAATCAGTTAGTTTTGATATGCATGTAAATGAAGGGGACAGTGTAAAGAATGGTGAACTTATGGCGGTAGTCACAGGTGATATAAGGGCACTTCTTTCCGGGGAGCGTACAGCACTTAACTTTCTCCAGAGGATGAGTGGTATTGCCACATATACTAATTCTATAGTAAAACTTCTGGAAGGAAGTAAGACAACTCTTCTTGATACAAGAAAGACAACACCTAATATGAGGATTTTTGAGAAGTATGCAGTTAAAACAGGTGGGGGAAGTAACCACCGTTACAATCTTTCAGATGGGGTAATGCTTAAGGATAACCATATAGGGGCAGCAGGAAGCATTACGAAAGCTATACAGATGGCAAAAGCAAACGTATCATTTGTACATAAGATAGAAGTTGAGGTTGAAAACCTTGATATGGTGCGTGAAGCAGTGGAAGCTGGTGCAGATATAATAATGCTTGACAATATGACACCAGATGAGATGAAGGAAGCTGTAAAGATAATAGATGGCAGGGCACTTACAGAATGTTCAGGAAATGTTACAAAAGAAAATATTAAAAACATTATAGATACAGGTGTTGACTTTGTTTCAAGCGGAGCACTTACGCATTCAGCACCTATACTGGATATTTCACTTAAAAATTTACATGCAGTTTAAGGCAAGGTATATCTGGTTTATGCTTAAAAAGACGTGTTATGGGGATTATTAAGGGATTTATTTATGTATTTTTAAGTAATTTTTATGAATAATGGGAAGAAGTGAATTGTTTTTAAGTTTTTCCGTTTTTTACTACACATGTGTTTTGGGCTCTGGTAATTCCAAAATTTCATTTATAAACTGATGGCAGCCTGCTTATGCCTGGCGGGATACGCAGTGGTGCATAAAACCGCAAATGCTTGATATAAACAAAGGTTTCTATTAAGCGTTGAAAAACAGATTTAAGCACCAGTGCTCCCATACAGCAGTCTTTTTTAAAACATTTGGAATTGCCAGAGTAATATAATCTTTATGTAATTTGAAATTTACAGGTTATTATAATTTTGCTATTTCTTTATATTGTTCTTTCAGGCATCCATAAAGGTTTTTGTATATCTTGTGGAATTTGTTGTATTGTGCATTATTTGCCATATCAGGTTTACATTCTTTTGCTGGGTCTTTGTGTATCATTTTACGGCAAGCTTCCTCTACACTTGGATATATACCTGCACCAACACCTGCAAGAATTGCAACACCAAGTGCTGGACCTTCTGTTGCAGTAACAGTATTTACATCACATCCAAACATATCAGCCATCATCTGGCGTTGTACAGCATTTTTAGCGCCTCCTCCGCATGCCATCATATCATCAGCTTTTACACCCATTTCTTCAAGTATATCCCTGCAGTCTTTGAGCGAATAACTTATACCTTCCATAACAGCACGTGCAATATCAGCCTTAGTGTGCATGCTTGAAAGACCAAAGAATACACCACGGCAGTCTGGGTCAAGATGAGGGGTACGTTCACCATTCAGGTATGGAAGATAGATAAGCCTGTTGGCACCGATAGGTGTTTTCTCTACATCCTGGTTAATTAATTCAAATACACCACAGCCTTTTTCTTCAGCTTCATGTTTATATCCTTCTCCCATATTGTCAAGATACCAGGAAAGTGAGTATCCTGCTGCCTGGGTTACACCCATTACATGCCATGCTCCTGGAACTGCACAGCAGAAAGTGTGGACACGTCCCTGTGGGTCTATGGATATATTGCTTGAATGTGCATATACAACACCACTTGTACCTATAGTAGTAAATGCTTTGCCATCTTCTACAACTCCTGTACCAACAGCAGCAGCAGCGTTGTCACCAGCTCCTCCAACTACAACTGTAGAAGTAGAAAGACCAGTTTTTTCTGCAATTTCAGGAAGGATTGTTCCTGTTACTTCTGGGGACTCATATACTTTGGCGAGAAGGTTTTTGTCAATGCCAAGTTTGTCAAGAACTTCATCAGACCACTTGCGTGCTGGAACATCAAGAAGCTGCATGCCTGAAGCGTCAGAAACTTCTGTTGCAAATTCACCAGTAAGTATGTAACGTACATAATCTTTTGGGAGAAGGATGTGCCTGCACTTTGCATAGTTTTCTGGTTCATTATTGCGTACCCACAGTATTTTAGAAGCAGTGAAACCGGTCATTGCAGGGTTTGCAGTTATTTCAACAAGGCGTTTTGCACCAATCTTTTCTGTTATTTCTTCACATTCTTTTCCAGTGCGCTGGTCACACCATATAATAGAAGGGCGTATTACTTCACCTTCACCATCAAGCATAACAAGTCCATGCATCTGGCCAGATATGCCAAGACCTTTTATATCATCTGCATTTACACCAGATTTTTTTACAACACTGGCTATAGTTTCCAGCGCAGCATCACGCCAGTCCTCTGGTTTTTGTTCTGCCCATCCATTATTAGGTGTATAAAGAGGATAATCCTTGCCTGCAGCAGCTATTACATCACCATTTTCATTAAACAGCACTGTTTTTGTAGAAGAAGTTCCAAGGTCAATGCCAATTAAATAATTCATATGATATTTCCTTTCTTGTTTTTATATTTTATATAAGTTGGTTACAAAGATAGAAAATTAAGTGCACAGACACCCAATTCTTGTTGTCACTATTTAAAGTTACATAAACCACTTATAAATTTAAAAATAAGCGGCAGCATAATGCCACCGCTTATAAAATGCATATCTTTGCATTGTGCCAGGGAAAAAGATTATGCAAATGGGTTTTCTGTTTTGTAGAGCATTCCCTTTGGCTGGTTAAAGCCTATCTCTTCAACATCAACACCAATGTACTTGTATACTTCATATAATGCTTTTCCAAAGTGTCCAAAAGCAACAGCGCCATGGTGAGGATAATTGCCTTCAATAAGTACATGGCGGTAGAAGCGTCCCATTTCAGGTATAGCAAAGATACCAATAGCACCAAATGAACGTGTAGCTACAGGAAGGACTTCACCTTGTGCAATATAGCCACGGAGTTTAGCATCAGCTGTACTCTGCAGGCGGAAGAATGTAATATCACCAGGAACTATGTCACCTTCTAATGTTCCATTTGTAACCTCAATAGGAAGTGAACGTGCCATAATCATCTGGTATTTCATTTCACATGATGAGAGCTTGCTTGAAGCTGTATTGCCACAATGGAAAGCCATAAATGTATCTTTCTGTGTATAGTTGAATTTATTTTCAATATCTTCTGCAAATATATCAGCAGGTACAGAGTTATTAATATCAAGAAGAGTAACAGCATCTTCACTGACAACAGTACCAATAAATTCGCTTAAGCAGCCATAAATATCAACTTCACATGAAACAGGTATTCCCATCTTAGTAAGACGGCTGTTTACATAACATGGCACAAAGCCAAACTGTGTCTGGAATGCAGGCCAGCATTTGCCAGCAATAGCAACAAACTCTCTGTATCCTTTGTGTTCCTCTATCCAGTCAAGAAGAGTAAGCTCATATTGTGCGAGTTTTTCAAGTATTTCTGGTTTCTTGTTACCTGCTCCAAGTTCAGCCTCCATATCCTTTACAACATCAGGGATACGTGAATCACCAGCATGTTTATTAAATGCTTCAAATAAGTCAAGCTCTGAGTTTTCTTCAATTTCAACTCCTATATTGTAAAGCTGCTTAATTGGTGCATTACATGCAAGGAAGTTAAGAGGGCGTGGACCAAAGCTTATAATCTTAAGATGTGTTAAACCATATACAGCACGTGCAACTGGAATAAATTCATGTATCATGTCAGCGCATTCTTCTGCTGTACCTACAGGATATTCAGGAATATAAGCTTGTACATTGCGGAGCTTTAAATTATAACTTGCATTAAGCATTCCGCAGTATGCATCGCCACGTCCTTGTATAAGCCCGCCATCTTTAGAAGTTTCTTCTGCTGCTGCAATAAACATCTTAGGTCCTTCAAAGTGTTTAGCAAGAAGAGTTTCAGAAATTTCAGGCCCAAAGTTTCCTAAATATACACAAAGAGCATTACATCCAGCTTTCTTAATGTCTTCAAGAGCCTGTACCATATGGATTTCACTTTCAACTATACAGACAGGACATTCATAGATATCCTCCGCATTATACTTGTCTGTGTATGCCTTTACAAGGTTTTGCCTTCTTGTTACAGAAAGAGTTTCAGGGAAGCAGTCCCTGCTTACTGCAACTATACCAATTTTCATTTTTGGCAGATTGTTCATTTTATAAACCGTCCTTTCTTAATTATATATTTAATATTTTGATTAATATTTGCAGATACATAGCTGTGAGCTGGTTTCTAGCAAATATTACAATCCTCACATTATCATTTTAGTACATTTTAATATAATTTGCAATAAAAATAAGGCAAAACGGGCTGTATTTTCTGTAAGGCAAAACGGGCTGTATTTTTGTAAAAAGTGTAGCAAAATATTAAATGTAGAAAATTTTATATATCAAACCAAGAATTTTTATGTTAAAAAAGTGTAATCATATGTAATGTCTTGTCTGCTGTGCTTTTTAATAATTAAATTGTTAATCTGGTGTGGTATCTGAAAATTAAATATTTCATAAATTATGTGGCTCTGTTTGGGTGTTGCAAAAATTAAAATTGCGCAAAATTATACAGTGTTTAAATATTAGAATAGTGACATAAAATTGAAATAGTATTATAATTTTTTACAACAATATATTATTTGACCGGGTGTTAAACCATAATATATGGTTGTTGGTGTATTTAACTTTATTAAGCCAGATTTTATAAAGATATAGTTTCTAAGAGTAAGGCTGGCATTAGAAGGGCTTGATATAATAGAGTTGGTGTTTAAGTGATTTACAAGAGAGAAGATGGTGGTATTGGCAAATTTTTTAATAGATTTTTTATATTATTTTGTTGATTTGGGTGTAGAAATATTTAAATTAGTAATGGTTTTTATTGTTTTCTTTGGGATGAAGAGAATTGTTGTAAGAAAAAGTTTGATTTTCAATTTGTTAATTTGGATTATTTTTTCATTTATATGGTGTGTTAAAAGTCAAAATCCATTTTTCTTACTACTATATGTTTTGTTTATTGCATTAGAATTACATATGTTATATTCTGAACTATACTATAAAGAATTGTTTTCAAAGGGATTTTGGGCACTTATATTTATAAATATTATTGATGCAATGGTATATAAAGCAGCATCAAGTGTTTTAGTGTATTTTAATTTTGAAAATGAAGTATTAACAAAAATATTTACATACATAATTGTATTAACATTTTTATTTATGATAAATAGTTTTGTTAAAGAAAAAGTCCAGTTTGTACATAAGATTTCAACACGACAATATATTATTTATTTGTTTATAGGGCTGGCAGATTATCTTTTGTTTGTGTATGTATGTTTAATAATCAGGGAGATGGACAAAAAGGGATTTGCATTAATTATTTCTATAATGGTGTTTATAAGTACATTATTACAATATGGATTAATTTTTTTGATGACTATAACTAATGAAGGTTTAAAAGTACAAAACCATTTAAACCAGAAATATATGAATATGCAACAGGAGAATTATGAATATCTTGAATTAAGAGAAGAAGAAACAAAGAAGTTCAGGCATGATTACCGTAGCCATTTAAATTCCTTACAGCTTTTGTGTAAAGAAAAAAGATATAAAGATGTATTAAAATATATAGAGGAAATTACTGAAAGATTGAATGGGTATAATACACATGTTACCGTAGGTGATGGATTTATTGATGCAATACTTAATTATTATTACCAGAAGATGGAAAAAAATAATATAAAACTTAAACTTACAGGTAAAATGACTAAGAATTGTAATATAGATATGTTTGATTTATGCACTATAATTTCTAATTTATTGGACAATGCTATAGAAGCAGTGGTTAAGGTAGATAAAAATGACAGATATATAGATATTACATTCCGTTATGATGATTTAATGTTATATTTTAATGTACGTAATCCATATATTGGAGAGCTGCATATCAGCCAGAATGTTATTGTTACTAAAAAAGTTTCACAAAATCATGGATATGGTCTGCTTAATGTAAAGAAAAGTGTGGAACTATATAATGGGAGTATGGATATAAAAACAGATAATAACATATTTGAAGTTCTTATTGCATTAGTAAACAAAAATAAATAATAATTATATTTGCAGACTAAAAAAATAGTATAAAAGATTACATTAATGTTATAAAAATAGTCATTTATGCAAGTTATATTGAAAAACAATATCATTGTTATTA
>VSNJ01000016.1 GCA_009774235.1 Lachnospiraceae bacterium | reverse complement strand
TCTATCTTCGTCGTCAGCGTCAGATGTGTATAAGAGTCATGTACATAATTGTATGCAGAAAGAGGAATAATATGGAAAGTAAATACGACATTAGAGAATTTTTAGCAGGAGTGGCATCGGGTATAATGTTATTATTTATGCTGTTATTTGTTCTTGCCTGCACAGGTATTTTTGATATTGTTTTTTTACCAGGAAATAATGCCAGGACTATACTGGAAAGGGATATCAGAAGAAAAACAGATATAATAGGGATGTATATAGACAGATATTACTTTGATGATATAGATAGCGAAACTATGGCGAATTCTATATATAAAGGAATATTTAGAGGTCTTGGTGATAATTATGCTGAATATTATACAGCAGAAGAGTACAAAGAAATTACTGAAAAATCAAATGGAACATATTGTGGTATAGGTGCAAGTGTAAAAGAGGATGTTAAAACAGGTGATATAGTTATAGTAAAGCCAATAAAAGGGGGACCTGCCCAAAAAGCAGGAATAGAGGCAGGTGATATAATCTGTGCAGTTGATGGTGAAATTGTTGTTGGGCAGGATTTGTCAACTGTCCTTTCAAAAGTAAAAGGTGAAGAGGGCACAACAGTTTCTTTAATGGTACAACGTGGTAATGAGGATGATTATATTACTATTAAAGTTAAACGTGAACTTATTGAAGAAGATACCGTTTTTTCAAAAATGTTGTCTGGCCAGACCGGATATATAAAGGTTACAGGATTTGAAGAGGTTACGAAGAAGCAGTTTAAAAATGCTGTTGATACACTTGAAGATGCTGGCATGAAATCTTTAATTATAGATTTGCGTAATAATGGAGGAGGTCTTTTGTCAGCAGCAGTAACTATGCTTGACAGGCTGCTTCCAAAGGGGCTTGTTGTTTATACGAAAAATAAAAGCGGAATTGAAGAAGAGTTTTTTGCAGAGGATGATATATGTTTAAAGCTTCCAATGGCAATTCTTGTAAATGGAGGCTCGGCAAGTGCATCTGAAGTATTTTCTGGTGCGTTACAGGATAATGGTGTAGCAAAACTTGTCGGTACAACGACATTTGGAAAAGGTATAGTACAGACTATATTTGGACTGGAAGATGGTACAGCTTTAAAAATGACAACTTCTAAATATTATACACCAAAAGGCAGGAATATCCATAAAACAGGTCTGGACCCTGATATAGAAGTTAAGCTTGACAAGGATACTCTTGCAGATGATGGTGAAGAGTTTGCAATAGATAACCAGATGCAGGCAGCACTTGATTATCTGGCAGGTAATTGATATATTGTTTTATTAGTATAAAGGCAGTGCTTAGGCACTGCCTTTTAAATATTGCTTTGTTTTCTATATTCAGATGGGGAAAGACCTGTTTGTTTCTTAAAAAGCCTGCTGAAATACAGTGGGTTATCATAGCCTGTAATAGCAGCTATTTCAGTTATATTATATTTAGTGTTTTCAAGAAGGCTTTGTGCATTGCTTATACGTATATTAAGTATATAATTAAGCGGTGTGCTGCCAGTATAAAGTTTAAAATTCCGTATAAACCAGCTTGTACTCATATTTTTAGATTCTGCATATTCTGCAATATTTATGGAATCGTTATAATGTTCATTAAAATACCTGACAGCAGTTTCTATTTCGTTATGGGCATATTTGTTCGTTACTTTAGTGCCTCTTGAATATCTGTCTGTTAAAATAAATATTTGTGTAAGCAGTATTGAGAGAAATTCTTCATAATGTGGCCTGCATAACTGTAGTTCCTGGATTAATCTTAGAAAAAGTTTCTGGTATCTAGGAGAAGCCCCTGAGGGGATAATATGCCCTGTAGAAGGAAAATTGTATTTTTTTAAAATCTGTTTAACCTGGCTTCCTGTAAAATGGACCCAGTATACTTCTGTCTGGTCTTCCACATAATATATATAACGCTGCATCTCTTTGGGGCGGTAGAGTACCATATTTCCAGCTTTAACTATTGTATCTTCATTTTCTTTAAAATAAAAATGTGCTTTGCCAGCAGCAATATATAAAAGCTGGTAATCAATACGCCCTCTGGGACGCCATGTTGGAAGCTTAGGGTGGTTTATAAGCCGGTATGTCCCACAGCTTCCTACAACCAGTGGTCTGCTTTTGTCTTTAAAGTCAATTAATGAGTTATTAAGATAACCTGAATTTATATACAATTTAAACTACATCCTTTCAGCAAAATATTGGAAATAAAATTAAAATAAAGTAATATTGTCTGATGTTTTATATTAATTGTATCATTTTGTGCATGTTTTGTCTAATGTAGTTTATGGACTTATGGTATTATAAAAGGGTATAATTACACTATCAAATACGGAAACTTATAAGAAATGGAGGAAGAAATATGATTATACCTAAACATTATGAAAACTTAAAAATAATGCATGAAAATATTATGCCGCCAAGAGCATATTATATTCCTGCATCAAAGAACATGGGGACACTGGTATATGACAGGGAGAAGTCAGACCGTATCCAGATGCTTAATGGGGAATGGAAGTTTAAATATTTTGATAGTATTTATGATTTACAGGATAAGTTTTATGAAACAGGATACCAGACAGATGGATTTGAAATGGTGGAGGTGCCAGGTGTATGGCAGAATTATGGTTATGACTGCCACCAGTATACTAATGTAAGATATCCAATACCTGTTGACCCGCCTTATGTACCTCAGGAAAATCCATGTGGTGCATATATATGCAGCTTTAATTATAGTAAAAATGAGGATGCGCCAAAGGCTTACCTGGACTTTGAAGGGGTTGATTCATGTTTTTATCTTTGGGTAAACGGACAGTATGCAGGTTATAGCCAGGTATCACATGCAACAAGTGAATTTGATGTGACAGGGTTATTACAGGAAGGTGAAAACCAGCTGGCAGTCCTTGTATTAAAGTGGTGTGACGGGACATATTTTGAAGACCAGGATAAATTCCGTATGAGTGGTATATTCAGGGATGTATATTTGTTAAAAAGACCAGAAAATTTTCTATATGATTATTTTACAACAGTATGTATTAATCCAGAGAATGCGGAAATAAGGGTAAAAGCAAAGTTTGAAGGAGCTTATACAGAACCAGAAGTTACTATTCTGGATATGAAAGGAAATAAAACAGCATCAGGTATATTTGAAAAATTAGCGGGTGATAATGATTACCAGTATATATGCATTATAAAGATTGAAGACCCTGTACTTTGGAGTCCAGAAGAGCCATATTTATATACAATGGTTATTGAATCTGGGAATGAAGTAATTACAGACAGAATTGGTATAAGGGAAATTTATATTAGTGGAAATATTGTTTACGTAAATAACAGCCAGGTTAAATTCAAAGGCGTAAACCGCCATGATTCAGACCCTGTTACAGGATTTGTTATAAGCCAGGAACAGCTTATAAAAGATTTGCAGTTAATTAAGAAACATAATTTTAATGCTATCCGTAGCAGCCATTATCCTAATGCACCATATTTTTACCAGATTTGTGATGAATATGGGTTCTTTGTAATTGATGAGGCAGATAATGAAAGCCATGGTATGCAGACACAGTATTTAGAAGATAAAAGCTGGGAGAATACCAGCAGCCGCTGGGGTGAAAGGCTTGCAGATAATCCAGAATTTATACCTGCTACGCTTGACCGTGTCCAGTTATGTGTGCAAAGGGATAAGAACAGACCATGTATTGTAATCTGGTCAATGGGAAATGAATGTGCCTATGGATGTGCTTTTGAGGAAGCACTGGCATGGACTAAAGGATTTGACAAAACACGCCTTACACATTATGAAAGTGCAATATATACAGGCAAAAAGAGAAAATATGACTATTCCAATATTGATATATATAGTATGATGTATCCTTCTATTGAAGATATACAGAAATATATTGATAGTGAACCTGATAAGCCATATCTGCTTGTGGAATACTGTCATGCAATGGGGAATGGGCCAGGAGACTTTGAAGATTATTTCCAGATAATTAATAACAATGATGTTATGTGTGGCGGGTTTGTATGGGAATGGTGTGACCATGCAATATATAAGGGAATTACAGAAAATGGCAAAGCAGTATATTATTATGGCGGTGACCATGGGGAAGATATACATGATGGCAATTTCTGTGTAGACGGGCTTGTGTATCCAGACCGTACACCACATACAGGGCTTTTGGAATATAAGAATACCAGCCGTCCTGCAAGGGTAGTTAGTTTTAACAGTGAAACAGGAGAACTTATAATTCATAATTATATGGATTTTGTGAACCTTGGAAAGTATTTATATGTAAAATATGAACTGGATTGTGATGGCAAAATACTAATGGCTGGAGATGTTGTATTTACAGAAGAAATTCCTCCACATGGGGATGGAAAGACTTCTTTAAAGTTAGATATCCCTGAGGCAGGCAAATGTTATTTAAGAGTAGTTTATTACCGTAATTCCACCAGAGATGAGCTTGGATTTGATGAAATCCGCATTAATAACAAGGATGGGAGGAACCAGGTAACTGCCATGCTGCTACAAGAAAACCAGAAACAAGGAGATGCCCTTGAAGTTAGCGAAGATGACAGGTATATAACAATTAAGAATAACTCTGTAAATTATATCTATAACAAACTGGACGGGCTTTTTAAAGAAATTATTTATGAGGGCAGGAAGATTATAACAAAGCCTGTGGAAATCAATATCTGGAGAGCACCTACAGATAATGATATAAGGATTAAACAGGAATGGTATGCTGCACATTATGATAAAAGCATTACAAGGGCTTATAAGACAGAATATAAAATAGAAGAAGACGGGGTTAAGATACACAGTATAATGTCTGTTGCTGCTGTTACAATACAGAGGATACTTGATATTGATACTATATGGACAGTCAGGAATACAGGGGAAATTTCTGTTACCATGGATGTGAAAAAAGATAAAGAGTTTCCAGAACTTCCAAGGTTTGGGTTAAGGTTTTTCCTTGATGGATGTATGGAGAATGTTTCATATTATGGAATTGGACCATACGAAAGTTATATTGATAAGTGCAGGGCAGGCAGGCATGGGCTGTTTAATGCAAAAGCAGAAAACATGCATGAAGATTATATACGTCCACAGGAGAATGGCAGCCATGCAGATTGTGATTATGTATCTGTAAATGGGGATGGAAAAAGCATTACAGCAGTATCACCAGAACCATTTTCAATTAACGTGTCATTATATACACAAGAAGAACTGGCACAGAAGAAACATAATTATGAACTGGAAAAGTCAGGATGTACAGTGCTTTGCCTTGATTATAAACAAAATGGAATTGGTTCAAACAGCTGTGGACCTTTACTTTCTGACAAATACAAATTTAATGAGGAGGTGTTTATATTTAGGATGAAACTCGTATTTTGACATTATTGGGCAATCCATGCTTTTTAAGCAGTGATAAGGCTGGTTTACAAGTGGGCAGGCAATGCGGATTAAAGATATCCGTCTGACATGTAAAGAAGAGAGGAAGGTAATATACTATGGGGAAAAAAACATATTTAAAATGGTATAATAAGGTGGGGTATGGTTCGGGGGATATTGCAGGAAATGTAGTGTATGCATTTTTATCATCATTTTTAATGATATACCTGACAGATACTATAGGAATGGATTCAGGAATTGTCGGTACGCTTATGATGGTTTCAAAGTTATTTGATGGTGTGACAGATATATTCTTTGGGTCAATGATTGACAAGACAAAAAGCAGGATGGGCAAGGCAAGGCCTTGGATGTTATGGGCATATATTGGATGTTCAGCAATGATTGTCATGCTTTTTATAGTACCTGCTGGGGCAAGCAAGTTTGCACAATATGCGTGGTTCTTTGTTGCATATACATTATTGAACGCAGTTTTTTATACTGCAAACAATATTGCATATTCAGCACTTACATCGCTTATTACCAAAAATGACAGCGAACGTGTACAGATGGGGTCAATACGTTTTATGTTTGCTTTTGGTACAAGCATGTTAATCCAGACAATTACAGTCGATGCAGTGGAAGCTATGGGAGGCGGCGCAGCAGGATGGAGGACAATAGCTATATTATATGCAGTTATTGGGCTTATTGTAAATACTATTTCTGTCCTGTCTGTAAAGGAGCTGCCAGCAGAAGAATTAGAGGACAAAAAACTTGTAAAAAAGGATTTACAGGAAGAAAAGTATGGTCTTAAAAGTGCTGCCAAAATGCTGGTTTCAAATAAATATTATATAATAATATGTGTAATGTATATATTAATGCAGATATTTACAGCAACACTTAATATGGGCATATTCTTTATGACTTATATTCTTGGGGATGCGTCATTACTTGGGGTTTTTGCATGGGCAATTAATATACCATTAATTATAGGACTGCTTGTAACACCTTTCTTAGTAAAGAAATTTAATGGTATGTATAAGTTAAACCTTATGGGATATATAATTGCTACAGTTGCAAGAGGGCTTGTAATTGCAGCAGGATATATGGGAAATATTCCACTTATGCTGCTTTTTTCAGGAATTGCATCTCTTGGAATGAGTCCATTACAGGGTGATTTAAATGCATTAATTGCAGAATGTTCAGAATATACATTTTTAACAAAGGGCAAACGTATTGATGGTACAATGTATTCTTGTACATCACTTGGTGTAAAAATAGGAGGCGGTATTGGTACAGCCCTTTCAGGATGGCTTCTTAGCGCAAGCGGGTATATTGCCAATGCTGCAGTACAGACATCATCTTGTATTAATATGCTTTATTTTATGTATCTTTGGATACCAATGATAATTAACCTGGTAATTACAATATTCCTTTCAAGGCTTAATGTAGAGCGTGCTAACGCTACTATAAGGGAAAATAATTAAAAGTTGCAACTGGACTTCCTATAGGGTATAATTATTTTATTATTCTAAAAGTAAGAAAGGGAGTTCAGGATGAAAAAAGAACGTAATTCATTTTCAGGCACTATCGGTTTTGTGCTGGCAGCTGCCGGTAGTGCTGTAGGTCTTGGAAATATATGGAGATTTCCGTACCTTGCAGCTAAAGATGGCGGTGGACTGTTCCTGGTAGTATATCTGGTTCTGGCACTGACATTTGGTTTTACACTGCTTAGTACGGAAATTGCCATTGGAAGAAAAACAAAGCAGAGCCCGCTTACAGCATATAGTAAGATACATAAGCGCTGGAAGCCGTTAGGTGTTATTGCATGTATTGTTCCTGTTATTATAATGCCTTATTACTGTGCAATAGGAGGATGGGTACTTAAATATTTCCTTGCATATCTTACAGGGCATGGTACAGAAGCAGCAAAGGATGGTTATTTTACTGGCTTTATAACAAGTAATATAGAGCCTGTTATTATGATGCTTTTATTTCTTGCTGCAGTTGCATTTATTATATTCCGTGGTGTAAATAAAGGTATTGAAAGTTCATCGCAGGTAATTATGCCTGTATTGCTTATTCTTGTTGTAATTATAGCTGTATTTTCACTGACTATCAGCCATACTGGTGACGACGGGGTGACAAGGACAGGTCTTGAAGGTTTTAAGGTATATGTAGTACCAAACTTTGACGGTCTGACAATAAAGGGGTTTTTCTCTGTACTTGTTGATGCAATGGGGCAGCTTTTCTTCAGTCTTAGTGTGGCAATGGGAATTATGGTTGCATATGGTTCATATGTAAAGGATGATGCTAATTTAACACGGTCTATTAACCAGATTGAGATATTTGATACTGCTGTTGCGTTTCTTGCAGGTGTAATGATTATACCAGCAGTATTTACATTTATGGGGATGGAAGGCATGCAGGCATCAGGTCCAAGCCTTATGTTTGTCTCTTTGCCTAAAGTTTTTGCTGCAATGGGCAAGATTGGCAATATAGTAGGGTGTCTTTTCTTTGCAATGGTACTTTTTGCAGCAGTTACAAGTGCTATGTCGGTTATGGAGGCTGTAGTTTCAAGTTTTATGGATGAGTTCCATATTTCAAGGACTAAGGCAGCATGTATTGAAGGAGTTATTGCTTTAGTTGCTGGTATAGTAGTATGTCTGGGATATAACCTGCTTTATTTTGAGGTTAAACTTCCTAATGGGGCAGTAGCACAGATTCTTGATATTATGGATTATATCAGTAATAATTTATTTATGCCTATAGTAGCAATAGGCACATGTATTCTTATTGGATGGGTGGTTAAGCCAAAGGTTGTAATTGATGAGGTTGAGAAAAGTGGCTGTAAATTTGGAAGAAAATGGCTGTATGTACCGATGATTAAGATAATAGCACCAATACTTCTTATAATACTGCTTTTAAAATCCGCAGGCATAATTAGCTGGATATAAATACAAATATGGGTATTTGAAGATTAAATATTTTGTAAAATAATAGTATCGATTATCCAAATCTTGTCTTTTTAGGGCTAGACGGGATTGTTTGGCAGTTTGAGCCACGTCAGAATAGTTATTAGCGTGGGAGGCATGTGCCAGATATGGCAATGCCACAGCAAGCCTGTGTGTACAGAAAAGAGGCGGGATACCTGCTATTCCAGATAAAAGTGATGTTGAATGTGTTTTAAAATCTATCTGATATAAAGTAATGGGGCTGTTGCACTAAGAATATAAAATACAAGGTATAGTATTTGATAAAATAAAATTTATATATATTGTATGGTTTTTCCTTGGTGCTGCAGCCCTGTTATATTAATTCAGCTGGTAGTAAAGCCCTTTTAATTCCATAAGTTCCTGGTGTGTACCAGATTCTGCAATTCCCTGGTCTGCAATATATAATATAAGGTCTGCATTGCGTATTGTTGAAAGTCTGTGTGCAACCATAAATGCAGTTTTATCTTTTAATATAACATCAAGTGCCTGTTTAATTAACTGTTCTGTTTCAGTATCTATAGAACTTGTTGCTTCATCAAGTATTATTATGGAAGGGTCTTTAAGTATAATGCGTGCAAAGCTTACAAGCTGTTTTTCACCTGCGGAAAGCCCCTGTCCACGTTCTTCAAGCTGGTGGTTATATCCATCTTTGAACTGTAGTATGCGTTCTTCAGCGTGTATAAGCCGTGCAGCATTTATACATTCTTCATCTGTGGCATCAGGCCGCCCATAGCGTATATTTTCAAGTATTGTCCCTTTAAATAAAAATGGGTCCTGCATAAGTACACCTACTTCTTTACGAAGTGAGTGCAGGCTTATATTCCTGACATCTGTACCGTCTATTGTTACACTTCCTTCATCTACATCATAGAAACGTGTAAGCAGGTTGATTACTGTAGTTTTACCTGCACCAGTTGGTCCAACAAGTGCTACTGTGCTTCCAGGTTGTATATGAAGGTCAAAATCTTTTAAGACAGGTTCATCTTCATCATATGAAAATGTTACATGGTTAAAGTCAACTTTTCCCTGGATATTTTTAATAGAAACAGCACCAGGGGCATTTTCAATGCCAGCAGGATAATTAATTGTATCAAATACCTGTTCAAGGTTAGAGCTTACTTGTGCAAGCTGTTGTATTATAAACGCAATCTGTGTAATGGGACCTGAGAAAAGACCCATGTAACTTGTAAATACAACTAATGTTCCTGCATCCATTGAAGCATTGCCATTTAATATCATTGAAAGTGCAATGCCATAAAGACAGATAACACCAAGGTTCCATGATATTTCTACAATAGGTGTATTTAATTCATTACGGTGTACAATGCTTAACCATACTTTAAGGCTTTGGGAATGTAAATCTTTATAAATTTCTGTGTTTAATTCTTCCCTGTTATAACTTTTAATAATCTTTTCTCCCATAATTGATTCAACAAGAAAAGCTGTACGGTTTGAAATTTTTGCCCGGTGTGTTGGGAAAATTTTTCTTATTGAATAACGCAGTGCAAATACACAGACCATCATAGGAATAACTGCTGCTAATACAACACCTGTAAGCTGTGGGCTTATTGAAAACATAAAAAATGTTACAATAATTATTTTAACAATATAAACAAGCAGCAATACAAGGAAATTTGTAAAAAAGTTGGCAAGGTCATTTATATAATCTGTTACACGTACTACAATTTTGCCATCGGGCCTGGAATCAAAATAATCAAATGGCAGTTCCTGGAGTTTATAGAAAATATCCTGCCGTATGCCTGCAATAACTTTATGTCCCATTATGCCAGTTTGCCGCTGGTGTATAAATGTTGTACTGATTTCTATAATTGCAAGTACAGACATTCCTGCTATTATAAATGCAAGTTCCCTGTAGTCTTCATTGGCCACTACTTCATTAATAATTTTTTTAAGAAGAAGCGGGGAAAGCATTGATACAAATGAAGATATAAGCATCAGTATTGCTACAAGTATAACAATTTTTTTATAGGGCAGTACATAGCGTAAAATTTTACCAAGCTGTTTTATATCAACTTTTTTTGTTATAACTTCATCCTGGAAATAAGTATTTCTTTTTGCCATTAATACCCTCCTGTCCTGGCAGCAGATATGCCATTTTCTTCATTGTAACTGATTATTTCTTTATTCTGTGCTTCCTGTACTTTATACACTTTGGCGAACCTGCCATTTAATTCCATAAGTTCATTAAAAGTACCACGTTCTGTTATCATGCCATCCTGCATATATAGTATTTCATCACATGATATAACAGAAGAAAGCCTGTGTGCAGATATAAGTATTGTTTTATCAGGGTAGTTTTCCTTAATATCTGCAATAAGTTTCTTTTCTGTATTTACATCAAGTGCACTTGTTGAATCGTCAAGTACAAGTACAGGTGAATTTTTAAGAAGTGCCCTTGCTATTGAAATCCTTTGCTTCTGGCCGCCAGAAATACCAAGACCACGTTCACCAACTATTGTATTGTAGCTGTCTGGCAGGTTCTGGATAAAACTATGTGCTTGCGCATGCCTGGCAGCAGAGATAATATGTTCATGTTCTATATCAGGTTCACTATATGCAATATTTGAATCTATTGTATTAGAAAAAAGGAATACATCCTGGAATACATATGCAAACCTGTCACGTAATGCACTTAATTCATATGTACTTATTTCTATTCCGTTTAATTTAATAGAACCGCTTGTTATATCATGTATTCTTATAAGTGATTCTAAAAGTACACTTTTGCCGCTTCCTGTACCACCAACAATGCCAACCTTTTTGCCAGAAGGTATTTCAAGGTTAATATCTTTAAGGATTGCTGTACCATCTGTTTCAAGATAAACATGGCTAAGTGAAATATCTGTTTTTTCAGTATTTTTAACTGGTTTTGTGCCATTGCCAATACGTGATTCCCTATTCATAAAACCAAGCATTTTCTGGCCTGAAACAAGCTGCTGCTGCATCTGGAAAAGGGAATTATTTATCTGTGTAATATGGTCCATAATTTTCAGTATATAATTAGTACATGCAACGAGGAAACCTACCATTATTTCACCATTTATAACAAGTATTGCGCTTATTGCAATACCACCTATATATGCTGTCTGTTTGACAATTCCAAATATTACTTCAAATTTTGATGAAAGTTTAATCTGGTTTATATATGAATTTTTAAGCTCTTCATTAGCATTGTCAAACTTTTCTTTTTCTATTTTTTCATTGGTAAATGAGCGTACAAGCCTTACAGCTTCAATGTTTTCTTGTACAGTAAGGTTCATTATGGAGTTATTTCCCCTTATAATTTTATAATTTTCTCTTGCAAGCTTACGGAAACGCATAAGTGCAGTAAAAAGTACAGGTGCAAGTGCCACGGGTATTAAAAGCAGCCAGATATGTATTTTGGCAAGCATTATGGAACTTATAGCCAGTACAGCAATGCTGTCAATAATATTTGGCACTATGCGGCAGAACATTTCCTTAAACATAATAGTATCTGAATTAATTGTGGTAAGGAGTTCACCTGTGTTATAATCAGATATTGTCATACTGTCAAGGTCTGACAGTTTTTTAAAAGTTGCCATACGCAGGTCTGTTTCAAGACCAAGACCAAGCTTCTGGTTGCCAACATTCTTAATATATATAAGTACCAGCCGCACAGATACCAGCAGCATAAGCAAGACAGATAGTGAAAACAGCAGTTCCATTGTATGTATACTGCCATACCTGCCGCTTAGCATAAATGAAAATATATTGGTTTTATCTGGTTTGTCACTCCGTATAACATAGTCAATAAACATTTCTGATATCATAGGAATAAGCAAATCGCATGTAAGTGCTATAAAACTTAATATTTGGATAAAAATTGCTGCTGGAAGATACTTTTTCCAGTAACTTAGACCAAATCTGAATACATCCATTATAAACTTTCTCCTTCCGTAAATTTATAACCAACAGTTACATCTTTGCCTGTATAATTGCCAGTCATCTTTTCAAGTAAAATTGAAAATGCAATTTCTCCTAGCTTCTCTGTGTTACAGTCTACAGAATTAATGCGTGGTGTAATATTTTCAAGCATATCTATATTATCAAATCCCATAATGCCTATTTGGGAAGGTATGCTGATACCCATTTTGCGGTAAAAGTTAGCTATCTTTATTGCAAGTGCATCATAAGGGCATAGTATTGCAGTACGTACAGAAGTACCAGCAAGTGAAAGCAGTTCCTTTTCATTATATGTATTTAAAATATGGCAGCAAAGCCCTGCTTGTGCCATGCCTTCTTTATAACCTTGTAATCTTTCATTTAGTGAAAAGAAATTCATATCTTCATCAAATTTGCAGTTTTTAATATCCATATATACAATATCTTTGTATCCCTTGGATAATATTTTGCTGGCTGCTTCTTTCATAATTTTACGGCAGTTAGTATCTACATGCGTAAAATTGCCTGATATCTTGTTATATAATGTAACTATTGGGATATTAAGCTGTTGAAGTCCTTTTTCATATTCTTTTCCATAGCCTACAGGAAAGATTATTATGCCATCTGTCTGTCTTTGTGCAAGATATCTTATACCTTCAAGTTCTTTGGAAGGAGAGTTATGTGAAAGTACAAGGCTTATAAAATATCCATGTATGCCTGCATTTCTTTCAATAGCTTCAATAAGTGATGTGAAAAAACGGTTGGAAAGCCCGCCACATACAACACCTATGGTTTTGGTGCTGCCAGTGGCAAGACATTGTGCAAGCATATTTGGTTTGTAATCAAGTTCTTTGGCAGCAGCAAGGATACGTTCTTTGGTTTTGGTGCTGATTCCTGTGCGGTTATTGAGAGCCCTGTCAACAGTGCCTTCTGATACATTACAATAACGGGCTATTTCACGTATAGTTACTGGCATAATAATCCTCCATATTCATATATAATTATATATTAGAATGTAAAACACAGTTATATAATTATTGTTTTGTGCAAGATAAAAAATAATCCATAATTTTCCGTGTGCGCACACGGAAAATTATGGATTATTATAGCACCAGATAAATATGTTGTCAAATATTTTTTTTATTTGAGTTTCCCATTTTTTTAATACATAGGTATTTTACCTCTGGCAATTCCAAAGTAATATAGTCTTTGTGTAATTTGAAAAATGGGAAAACTCAAACTGCTTTTTATTGCTAAAATCACAAGCTGGTGTTATAATTAAACAAAATATGGGGGAATGTTATGGGGCAGTTAATGAAACCTAAAATAGATTTTGCTTTTAAAGAAATAATGGATGACAGTGAGGTAAGGAAAGGCTTTCTTTCCGCAGTTTTAAAAATTAACCCAGAAAGTATAAAAGAAACAAAGATTATAGATACTTTCCTGCGTAAAAAACATAAAAAGGATAAACTTGGAATACTTGATGTAAGGATACTGATGGATGATGGTACAGAAATTGATGTAGAAATACAGCTTATTAAATTTATTGCATGGGAAGACAGGACATTGTTTTATGTTTCAAAAATGATTACAGAGCAGATAAAAGAAGGGGAAGATTATTCAAAAATAAAAAAATGTATACATATTGGTGTCCTGGATTTTGAACTTTTTAAGGACACGAGGGAGTTTTATTCAAGTTTCCATTTAATGGAGGATAAGAGGCATACAGTATACAGTGATAAAATAGAATTCCATGTAATAGAGCTTCCAAAACTTCCAAAGGAATTGAAAGAGAACAGCAGTGACTTATTATTATGGGCTAAATTTTTAAATGCTGAAAAGGAGGAGGAGTTTGAAATGTTAGCAAAGAAGAATTTATATATTGGCAAAGCATATGATAAGCTTCAGGTTATTAGTATGGATAAAAAGAAACAGCTTGAGTATACTGCAAGGCAAAAAGCAATCCTTGACTATAACCAGTTAATGAAAGAATTTACTGAAGCTGGAAGGGAAGAAGGACGTAGGGAGGGAGAGGAGATTGGCATGGTATATGCATATTATGACATGAATCTGGATACAAAAGAAATAGCCCGGAAAATGCATCTGACAGAAGAAGAGATAAAAGATATAATAAAAAAAGGGAGAGATAAAAAAAGCTAATTGCTTATATTATTAATATACTTTTATTTAACTTCATTAAGTAAGCCCTTTAAAATACACGCTTCTTAAGCGGTGGGTTGTTTACCAGGGCTTACTTAGTCTGGCAGGAGTCCAGGTTCTTGCCAGATTGCCACAAAGCGGCAATGAGGTTGGTTTGTTATTGGGCAAGTAGCCAATGCCTGCTTGCAGGCAATGCGGATTGCGGATATCCACTTGGCTACACAGGTATTTTGCCTCTGGCAATTCCAAAGTTTTACCACCCCAAAGTCCCAAATGCCTATAGGTTAAAATTTCTTAGTTCATTATACAAATTGCTTACTTATTAGCCCATATCCCCACACTGAAGGTTTCATATCACCCTCAGAGATTAACTTGTGAATTGTTTGTTGTTCTTCATACCGCCTTTTGAAACTATCTTTGCCTACACAATACAATTCAATATGAATATTCTGGTTAACACGGACCAAATATAGTTTCCCGTTTTTTTGTTCAATATGTATCTTACCAGGAAGATATGTTCCTGTATATTTCTCAAGTTCTTCTGGCGGCAGAAAAATTTCCTCTGGCCTGTATGAAACAGGTGCTTGTTTATTATGTAGGATTGCTGCAATTCCGTTCCCGAAACGGTATTGGTCTAATGATTCTGTGTTCGATATAACGATAATGCAAATGTCTTCATCGAAATAGTACTGGGTATAGGCAGATACACCAAGCATATCTCCACCATGTGCATACTTAACCGTTTTATCTTCCTCATACCGTTCTAATCCATAGCAATAGTTGTTTTGGTTTTGTGACAGATAAGTCCCATAGACATCTTTTGATAAAATTTTCCTGTTTTTAAGGCATTCATACCATTTTTGCAGGTCATCACAATTTGTAACTAATGCACCTGCGCCAATACTATATAAATTATTTGTATAAGGTACTTTGGCCAGTTTGCCGTAATCATGCATATAATTGTTTGCTTTGTTTGGAATAATATCCTGGTCATTATCAAACATAGTATTGTTCATTCTTATCTTAGAAAAAATGTTTTCCTGTAAAAATTCATTGTAAGTCTGCCCTGAAACATATTCAATAATCCACGCAAGCAAATTATAATTAGAATTATTATATTCAAATTCTTTACCTGGCTTCTTTATAGGCTCCCTAATAATCCAGTTTTTAAAAAATTGTTCTTTATTATAAGGTTTTCTGTCCCCGCCCACATAAAAATCATCTTCAAAATTATAATTATTATGCAGTCCCGACGTGTGCGATAAAAGATGATGAACTGTTATTTTCGGAGGAAGCTGCATGTCTGGGGGCAGATACAAATTTGCTTTTTCATTAAGTTGTAACAGTCCTTTGTCATATAAAATCATAATTGCAAACGCTGTAAACTGTTTGGCAACAGAAGCAACCGTAAATCTTGTTTCCATTGTATTTTTAATGCCAAACTCAATATTTGAATATCCACGGCAAGTTTCAAATATGATTCTTCCATTCTGTATAACTCTTACAACGCCAGAAAAATCCCAATAGTCCATTTCTGTGGTAATATAACTATTCAAGCTTTTTTGGATTTTGGTCATAAATAATCTCCCTTACAAATTTTTTAAAATTGATACTACAAAAGTATTGTACCACTTTCATATTTTATCTTCTTCTAATTTATCTAAAAATTTCCTGAGTTCTTCTATATCAGAATTTTTGACTGCTTTATTGTTATATAGGGTAGCAACCATATTTTGTATAGAGTTGTTATAAAGTTTTTTAAGAAAGTTTTTACTCTCACTTATTTTATATTCATTTTCAGGAATAAGGAAAGAGTAGAGATTATTTCCTGTGGAACGGTCACAGTTGACAAAACCTTTGTCAGATAGCCTTTTCAATGAAGTCATTAAAGTAGAAAGCTGCCATTTTCTTTGTTCTTTTAATTCATTTAAAATATAATTTGAAGTAACAGGATTTTGGCTGTTCCATATTACCTGCATAATTTTTAATCCAGCTTCACCTAATTTTTTTGTATTATTTATTATTTGTATTTATATTTTTATTTTCCCAGGATGTTTTTTAAGCCATATAAATGCTGCAATACATATTATTACAGATAATAATGAACCTGCAGGTGCAGCAATGCCCATTGGAAAAAGTGAAGCAGTAAAATATTTTGATGCAATATATGAAAGGGGTATACGGGCACAGATAATGGACAATGAATTATGTATAAAGGATATAATTGATAATCCATATGCACAGAAATACCCACTAAAACAAAAATGGACACCTGCGAATATGCAGTCCCATACATAACTGCGCATATATTGTCCTCCAAGTGTAATTACTTCATTATTGCCAGTAAACAAGCTGACAGCGTTTTCTGCTGTAAACTGCATAATGGCAGAGATTATTAATCCAAATAATACAGTAATGGCTGTGGCATATTTTAATATTTGTCCAGCCCTGTCATGTTTCTTTGCGCCAATATTCTGGGCAGACAGTGCAGATACAGCAGACAGCATAGAAGATGGTACAAGGAAAAGTATTCCAATAAGTTTCTCAACAATTCCAACTGCTGCAGCATCATTTAATCCCCTCTGGTTTGCAAATATTGTAATTATAATAAATGCAATTTGTATAAATCCGTCTTGTGCAGCAACAGGTATGCCAATTTTTAAAATACTGCCAAGCATTTCTTTCTTTGGTTTAAAGTCTGTTAAACAGATATTTGGAATCATTTTACGTTTTTTAATAACAATAAGTGAAATAATTACACTTATTGTCTGTGATAATGTTGTACCTAATGCTGCACCAGCAGTGCCAAGTCTGGATATTCCAATAAAAATATAGTCAAGTACAATATTAAATATACATGCTACTGCAATAAAATACATAGGGCTTTTTGAATCTCCCATACCACGGAAAATTGAACTTATAATATTATATGCTGTGATAAATGGTATTCCAATAAAGCATATTATTAAATAACTGGTGGTTCCAGGTACAGCTTCTTCTGGAGTGGACATAATATATATAAATGGTTTTACTGCAAGTAATAGTAATGCCATGCAGATTATAGAAAGAAACATAAACATTATAACTGTATTACCAATAGCAAGGTTTGCCTGTTTAGTTTCTTTTGCACCAGCAGCCCGGCCAATTATAACTGTAGAACCCATAGCCAGGCCAACAATCATAACTGTAAGCATATGCATAACCTGGCTTCCAATAGAAACAGCTGTTGTACTTTCTACGCCATTAAACTGCCCTATAATAAACAGGTCCGCCATTCCATATAATGTCTGTAAGAAATATGAAAGCAGATATGGAAGTGAAAAATATATAATTGATTTAAAAACACTTCCTGTTGTAAGGTCTTTATTCATATTTAAGCCTCCAATTTAATCTTACCAGGCAAGCCTGTAACACTAAGAAAAATGTATTGCAAGGACCTGCCTGGCGGAATTAATATTACAGGTTCAGATTAACCCAGATATATATGTCTGGAAAAACTTTTTTAAACGCTGGTCCAGGTTTTTTCCAGTCAGGTAAATATCTGGTTCTATACCATAGGATTCTTTGAAGTAAGAGGGGTCAAAGTTCTGCAGGCAAGTACCAAACTGAAGTAACAATCCTGAATATGGCATTGCCATACTGTAATTTGCCATGTTAATAAGAACTCCTCCTGTATTAGTTCCAATAGTAACAGTATTTTCAATATTTTTTAAAGCATCAGTCATTGATTCGGCAGCAGATGAAGTATGTCTTGATGTCAGTACAAAAATATGCCTGCCATTATTCTTAAGATACTGGTGTCCTGGGTATTGTGAATAATAATATTTCCCATCTTTCTTCATGCCAGTCTGGACAGCAAACACATCCATTTCTTTTAGTTCCTTTTTATTGCTTATAAATACAGGGCGTATACGGAGTGTACTGTAATTAGGCAGAAGTTTTTGACCTGTATAACGTTTAAACCAGGTGTCAATTAAAGAGCCATCACCGCCAGTATTATTTCTTAAATCAAACACCAGGCAGTCTTGTTTTTTCATATTTGGAATATCTTTTAAGAAGCGTTTGCGTTCCTTTGGTGTATCCCAGTCCATATATGCCTGGTTCATTTCTACATAAGCAAGTTTATCATATTTATCATAGCCATATAAACGTTTTATATTTTTATTGTAAGAATATATAGCAGGTTTCAGGGTAATATATTCTGATTTGCCACTTTGGTATTTAACATTAAATTTACGTGAATTACCTTTTTGTTCCAGCATTGCATAAGGATAATAAGAGAGACCGCCATTTTCATTAATAGCATGTTTTAAATACGTATCTGGTTTTTTGTTATTAATTGATATAATTGCATCCTGCTGGTTTTCTTCTTTATAAAAATATCCATTATTTTTTATATAATGTACAGATTCATCACTAAAGAGCCTGGCATCTGCTACAAAAAGTTCTTCACCAATAGCAAGGTGGCAGTCTGTTATAAACCCTAGGTTTTTATGCAGGATTTTCTGGTATTTTTTTGTTGTAATATTGCCTTTTGTACCTATTTCTTTTAAAATCTTTTTTTTAGCTTTTATAAACTTTGCATCACTGCCATAATAAGTATATAGCCCATACTGGCTGCGGAGCAAACGGAACAGCCATTTTGTTTCTTTTTTTGCTATAACAGCAGAAATATTCTTTTTAATATTTTTCCTGCTATAATCTTTCCACATAATGGAAGTATCATTTTGAGTTAATTTGGATTTATTGTTTTTGAAATTATAGCGGAACTGGTCCATAGAATTTCTAGGAGCATCAAGATTACTGTTTTTCTGGTTTATTTCTTGTATTATTTCATATAATTCCTGCTGTTCCTGTTCACCTGCGTAAGTATTAAGAGGGGTGGTTATTTGTCCTGCAAGTAATAAAACAAGGGCACATTTTGTCAGGTTTTTCTTAAGTTTCATTGTTATTTCCTTTCTATTTTGCTAAAAATAAATTTTACAAAATATCATTTTGTCTGTCAATAATTACAGGATTTGGTGTTCTATAATTATTATGTTTTACTTAACTAAACTACATTACATTGTATTAAAGCGCAATATAATTTGTGGATTTTACAAATTTAATTTATCCAGTATTTTCATAACACCTTCATCATTATTTGAAGGTGCTGTATATTTTGCTATTTCTTTTAATGATGGATGTGCATTTTGCATGGCATAACTTTCACCACACTGTAATAACATATCTGTATCATTAAGGTAATCGCCAAATGCTATACATTCACTTGGATTTATATTATATTTTTGTTGTAATATTTTAATTGCATTACCTTTATTTACAGATTTATTTGCTATATCAATCCAGCAGTCCCCAGAGAGCAATGCATCAAGCCTTTTATGAAATTCTCCGAGTTTATTGTATTCTTCTTCTGCATTATGATTTTCTATAAATACAGCAATTTTAATAATTTTGTCATTCTGGATACAATCTGCCACATTATTAATAAATTCAAGTTTTTCATAGTACATATGCGCATTTCTTTCTGCTTCTTCAGATGAGTGTTCCATATAAGCAGCTTTTTCACCACTAAGAATAAGAGAAAAATTATTTTGTGTATGGAAATGTCCAATACAGTAAATAACATCCTCTGGCAACATTCCATTAATATGGATAGCTTTATTATTCTCAAAAACCAGCCCGCCGTTTTCTGCCATAAAAACCAGGTTGTCCTCCATTTCTGGAAATAGTTTGCAGATATTATAATATTGCCTGCCACTTGCAATTACCATTTTTATTTCTTTATGTCCAAGTACCCATTCCCTGAAACCAGCAGGGACTTCTTTATTGTCATTTAAAAGGGTGCCGTCTAAATCTGTTGTAATTAATTTAATACAAGGTTTTTCCATATTAAAAATAATCCTTTCTTTTACTCTTCATCACGTATAGTAATAGAAGTAATTACAGGCTGTGCGTCTGGTGCAATAGAACCATTGCCATCTACAGGCTGTGCATCTGTGCATACAGCATCTACTACTTCTATTCCTTCTGTTACATAACCAAAAACTGCATATTGTCCATCTAAACTAGGATAGTCCTGGTGTACAATAAAAAACTGTGAGCTTGCACTGTTATAGTTATTTGACCTTGCCATAGAAATTGCCCCTCTGGTATGTGACAGCTGGTTATTATACCCATTAGCAATAAATTCACCAGGGATTGTCTGGCCTGACCCTCCCATGCCAGTACCTTCTGGGTCGCCTCCCTGCATCATAAAGCCTTCTATAATCCTATGGAATGTCAGTCCATTATAAAACCCGTCTTTAGCTAATGAAACAAAATTCTGTACTGTTAAAGGTGCAGATTTTCCATCTAATTCAACAGTAATTGTACCATAATCTTTAATTACAATATCTGCATAACATTTTGATATAGTTTCTTCTGCCGTACTACTTTCAGAAGGATTTGGTGTTTTGTCTTCTGGTTTGTCCTGTACTGTGTTTTGTCCTGGTTTGTTGCTGTCTTTTTTGGTGTTATTGGCAATAGCTGCTACTATGCATACAATAACTATTATTGCTGTTATAATTACAACTATAGGCACTATTTTATTTTGGTTTTGTTTTTTTACCTGTTTAGCCAATTTAATTATACCTCCTGTATTTTAATTTCATTTATATAGTGTACTCCTATTTGCATAATATGTAAAATGTTATTTTTGTATTTTGTCTTGGCATAAAATGTTTTCTTTGTTATACTTAAAAAATAAATATATAATATTATAGGTGGTTTTATATGGACAGTTTTTTAAGGACACAGGCTTTAACAATAATTCTGGCAGTGTATGGGTTATTCTATACAAAAGTACCATATTATTTGTTATGTACAGCAGGTCTTTTATTATTTGTATTTACATTAGAAAATATTTCAGATGAAATAAATACTTTTATAATTATAATAAAAGTAGTGCTGTGTACAATGCTTTGCATTTTATCAGATGGTTTTTTAATATTTCTTTTGTTTGGGCAGGCGGGGTATAAAAGGACAAGTTTTATACTGCCACCAGTTATATATGCAGTTGTACAGGCTGTTTGTAATATAAATTGTTTTTCTGGTATTTTTCCAGTGCTGATTGTAAAGAGTATTGTGGTTTTTGCTTTATCTGTTGCCATATGGTATGTGCAGAAAGCTATGGAAGCATATACAGATTATAAGGATAAAATAATATTGTCTATGCAAAAGCTGGCATTAAGCGGGTTTGCTGAAAAGAAATTAAACCATGCTCTTATAATGCAGAATAATATTATTGAGAGAAATGCAAGGCTTGAAGAGAGGGAGAATATAAGCCGGAATATACACAATAGTGTAGGACATACAATTACAGCTGCAAGCATGGCTTTAGACGCTGCTGGGATGTTGTGGGAAACTGACCCGGGCAGGGCGGCTGATAAAGCAAGGATTGCCAATGAGCGTATACAGATGGGACTTGAAGCTGTCAGGCATGCTGTGAGGGTTTTGGATGAAGAGTCAGAAAATATACATATTGATGATTTTAAAATGGAAATAGAAGCTATTATAGATAACTTTACAATGGATACAGAAATTAAAGTATACTTTGATATGGAGATTATTGGACCAGGACTCTGGATTCCACATGAACATACAGAATTCCTGACAGGAGCAGTAGAAGAATTTCTTGTAAATGGTGTTAAACATGGAATGGCAGACAAGTTTGATATATGGCTTTCAGCAGACAGCACACATTTAAAAATTTCTGTTGCAGATAATGGAAAGAGTAATTTTAATAGTGAAAATGCTATACAAAGGATACAGAATGGTTTCGGTATTAAGAAAATTATAAAATATGCAGAGAAAGCAGGAGGCAGTACAGAATTTAAGAATAATAATGGTTTTTTTGCAGAAGTTATGATACCTTTGGAATAAATAAGATGGTCATTTTAGAAATGCTATTTTACAAATTCTAAAATAGCAGTATAAAAGGAGAATTGTTATATGTTAGAAGTTTTATTGGTAGATGATGAACCACTATTACTTGAAAGCCTTGAAATTATTTTATCAATGAACCAGATTAAAGTAATTGGGATGGCGCATGACGGCAAAGAGGCTTTAGCTATACTTAGGGAAAAGCAATGCCAGATGGCACTTGTTGACCTGAATATGAAAGGTATGGGTGGAATTGAACTTATAAAAGAAATTAAAAAAGGCTTTCCATGGATTAAGATACTGGTACTTACTACATTTTATGATGATAAAAATATTACAAATGCAATCGCTGGCGGAGCGGATGGGTATTTATTAAAAGGAGGTGGCAAGGATGCTATACTTGCTGCGGTAGAAGGAATTATGGGAGGGCAGAATGTAATTGGACACGAGGTTATGGAGCGTCTGGCGGTACTTTTACAGAAGAATAAAAATATTGCAGAAGCAAATGAGGATTTGCTGGCAGATATGACAGAAAGGGAGAAGGAAATATGTACACTGCTTGCTAAGGGTTTAAATAACAGGCAGATTGCAGATGAATTATATATTTCAGAAGGGACAGTTAAAAATTATATTTCTTCTATATATGATAAAACAGGAATACATGACCGTTCTAAACTGATTGTTGCTATGAAAGAATAAATATTTTACGTATATTACCATAGTCATATAAGGATATGACTATGGTTACTTTTTTAATTAGCAGAAAAGTGTTGTAATATTTGTACAGAGGCCTTGAAGATAAAATATATTTACAGGAGGTGTATTATGTCACAGAAAATTCCGGCTTTTTATTATATAAAAAATAATAAAAGAAGAGTATCTGTTTTAGTTGTAAGCCTGGCTATGTTTTTTATTATTACATATATGTCAATGTTTCTGTTATCAACAACATCTGAAACATTCAGGTCAGTTTTAACAGAAAGTACCAAATATATACAATATATATTATTAACAGATAAAGACCTGGATATTGATGCTGGCATTTTGCAGGACGGTATTACAGAAGAAGACTATATGGATGCGGTAAATAAGAAATATAACAGTATAAAGGGGGATTTTAAAAAGTGTAAAGGTATAGAGGATGTCTTTATAGTACAGACAGAATATGCATATGTTACTTCTATTGTTGGAAATTATTATATTGAAATTCCAATGACAAATAAAAAACAAATGGATATATTATTAAAACATATGGGTGCAGAGCTGGCAGATGGACGTCTTCCAGAGAAGGAAGATGAAGTTGTATTAGACAGAAAGATAATAAAAAACCATGGTTATAAGAAAGGTGATACTTTAAACAGGAACAGTGATGTAAAAATTGTTGGTATTATTGAATGTGATTATTATTTTGGATGTGGTATAGCTAATAATAATAAAACATTTACAAATCCTGAATTATGTGTTGTGACAGATGGCACTGTACATAATCTTGAAAAGACAATAGAGAAACAGGGAGTTATATTGGAGAATTCAGAGTTTATAGACCTGGCAAATGGTGAAAAGAAACTTCAGGATGAAATAATTGATACAATCTCTGGTTCCACAAATTTTATATTCGCAGGTATTATGGTTATTGTTGCAATACTTGTAGTTATTGTAAATATATCATATATGAGAGACAGACGCAGTGAGTGGTGCTTGTATTCATCTATTGGGTATAGCAGGAAGGCTGTTTATTATTCAATACTGCGTGAAATGTTGTTTGTTTTTGTAACTGCACTATTAACCGCTGCTGTAGTGAGTATTATTTTAATGAAATTACTGGATATCTTTCTTATAACAGAACTTGGGCTTACATGTTTATACTTTATACCTGAAACCCTTATAGAAATATTATGTGCATATATTGCACTGTTTGGAATCCTACAGATACCAGTAAGGTTTGAAATATATAAAATAAAAACAATAGATGCAATAGATGATGATATGTAAGAAAGGAATTCTGGCTATGTTTAGTGTAAAAAATATTACAATGATTTATGATATTGAAAAAGAAAATAAAATGTATGCTTTAGGTGGTTTTGACCTTGAACTGCCAGATAAAGGGCTGGTTGGATTTATTGGCCCGTCTGGGAGTGGCAAGTCTACGCTGATGTATTGTCTTTCTACATTAAAGAGACCAACTGGTGGTGAAATATTATATAATGGAAAAGATATAATTAATTTAAAAGATTATGAAAGAGAAGATTTAAGGAGAAAAGAATTTGGTTTTGTATTCCAAAGGCATTTTTTAGTTCCATATATGTCAGCACTGGATAATGTTATTATAGCAGCGGACAAAAGTAATAAACAGACAGAAGAAAGGGCTGGGGATATTTTAAGAAAACTTGGGCTGGGTGAAAGGGAACTGAAAAAAAGGCCATCTAAACTTTCAGGTGGACAGAGGCAGCGTGTTGCAATAGGAAGGGCAATGATAAATAATCCTAAAGTTCTTTTTGCAGATGAGCCTACAGCAGCGCTGGACCATGAAAATGCTTTTGCTGTTATGAGGATTCTTAAGGAGTATTCAGAAACACATCTTGTACTTGTTATTACACATGACCTTTCGATACTTAAAGATGCGGACCAGGTTATTGAGATGTGGGATGGAATGGCTGGCGGCAGGAGAGGTGGTGAAGGGATTTGAAACCATTTTCTGCATTATATTATATGAAACAAAATAAAAAAAGGTCTTTTTTACTGGTATTTATGTTTGTGCTTACATTTGCAATTTATATAGCTGGATTATATATATCAAATGTAAGTACAATGTTTGGTTATTCAATGGAAAGAAATAAGAAAATTGCAAGAATACGGCCATATAATACAGATGAAAGTTATGAAGATTTTTATAAAGCACTAAAAAAGCTGGAAGAAGAGAAAAAAATAACTGTTTTGCCACAGGGAAGGCTTAGTGATATATACTTTGAATCTATTATGAATTTTAATGCAGGTGATGCAAATTATTCATTCCGCAATAAGGAAGATTTTGAAACATATTGTGAGTTTACTGGAATTAAACTTCTTGATAAAAACAAGGAGCTTGGCAATGGAAGTGTAATAATGAGCAGTCTGCAGGCAAGTAACAGAGGGATGGAACTTGGAGACCCGCTTATAGCAGAAGAGGATGAATTTACTAACCAGAATTATACATTAGATGCAATTACAGATGATGAAGGGTATAGTATATATTACATTAGTGATACAGATAGTGCAGATTACCTGGTTTTGAATTCTTCTATGGATAATAATGGATTTAAAGAGATGCTTGGCAAGATTGGTTCAGAATATAATATTTTTATTGGGGACAATGATTATTATAAAGAACATATGGACAGCCAGTTCAGGAATTTTAATTATATTTATTTCTTTGTTATAATTCTGCTTTCTATTATTATGGCAGTTACAATAAATGCAGCTTTTGCTGGAATGTACCAGTACAGACAAGGAGAATTTGCGTTATATAATGCAATAGGTATTTCAAAAACCAGAATACGTTTAAAGATTATATCAGAAGTGCTTTTAATGGATATTGCTGGAATTATATCAGGAACGTTCTTAATGATGTTGTGGATATATTTGTTTAACAATTTATATTTAATTAAACATGGAAAAATGCTTTTTTATTATAATAATATGTCTATGGCTGGAATGGTTATTAGTAACCTGGTTATTTTAATTCCAGTAACATTTTTCCAGGGAAGGAAGCTGGTAAAGACAGATATTTGTAATTATTAAGTGTTATTAAAAAAATTTTATATTATTATTAAGCAGCAGAAATATGTTATCTATATTCCTGCTGCTTTAATATAAATTATTTTAGCTTTCTAGTGCTTTCAGGATTGTTTCCAAAAGAATAGGCACATCAATAGGTTTTGTAAGGTGTGCATTCATGCCGCTTTCTATTGACATACGTTTATCACTTTCAAAAGCATTGGCAGATAGTGCAATAACAGGTATATTGGCTAATCCGGGATTGTCAAGGCTACGTATATATTTTGTTGCCTGTAAGCCGTCCATTACTGGCATTTGTATATCCATTAGTATAAGGTCAAATTCACCAGGATTAGAATTTTTCATTTTTTCAACAGCAATATAGCCATTTTTAGCTGTTTCTATAGTAAATCCGAGACCTTCAAGTATTTCTGTTTCTATTTCAAGGTTAATTTCATTATCTTCGACAAGAAGGATTTTTTTATTCGCAATATAAGGAAAAATATCTTTTTTATTGGCAGAAGGAGCTATGTGTTCATGTGTATTTATACGTAAATTTAATGTAACTGTAAATGTGCTTCCTTTGCCAGTAGTGCTTTTAATTTCTATTTTTCCTCCTAGCATTTCTGTATAACTTTTGGTAATTGTAAGACCAAGCCCTGTACCATGTATACCACTGAGTGTAGTATTTTTTTCACGTTCAAAAGGTTCAAAAATATGTTCCAGGAATTCTTTACTAATACCAATACCATTATCTTTAACTATAAACTGGCAGGTTATAAAGCCATTTGGAAGTTTTTCAAGTTCTATTACACATATATCAACTTTACCATGGCTTTTTGTATATGTTATTGCATTGCCTGCCAGCTGGGACAGAATCTGCTGCAGCTTTTCAGGGTCACTATATACATCACAATGTTCAAGGTTCTGGAAATGTGTAGAAAATGTTATGTTTTTTTCAGATGCCTGTCCGGAATAGCTGTTATATACATTCTGGACAATATCACATAGGTTACATTCCGTTTCTTCTATTTGTAAATTGCTTCCTTCTGTCCATGACATTTCTAGCACTTTGCCAATCAGGTCTAAAAGCTGTTTACCTGATTTTTCAATTTTGTTAAGATATTTTTTTAATTTTCCATTGCCACTGGCTTGTTTTTTGGCAAGTTCTGTAAACCCAAGAATTGCATTTAATGGTGTTCTCATATCATGTGACATATTAGAGAGAAATGTATCTTTGGCATTAATAGCCAGGTCTGCTTTATTTAATGCATCCTTTAATATTTGTTTTTGTTCCATTTCACGCCGTATTTCTTCATCAACGCTACGGTATCCCATAACAATCTGGGAAACATTTTGTTTTTTATTGGCAGCGTTGACAATACGCAACTGTATGTATTGTATTTCACTATTATTAATAATACGGTAGTTTACATAATATGTCTTAGTATGTAGCAGTTTTTCCCTTATATGTGAAGGGTCTGTAGCCATAAAAACTGTCTTGCGGTCTTCTGGGTGTACCCAGGTATTTATATAATCTGAAGAATACCAAGTAAATGTATATGTCTGGAACTGGTTTCTAAACTGGTATTTGGTACGGCTGCTTAGCCTGTATGGCATTACTATATCTTTGTCAAGGTCTGCGTAAATAATTGATTCATAATTTATGCTAAGACCTTCTATAACTTCAAGGCGCCGCAGGTGTTCCTGGTTAATTAGTTTTATTTCTTTGTCATATTCTTCAACCAGGCTTTGTAATTTCTGGAGTTTTTGTTCTTTTTGTTTTTTATCATTTAATATTTCTTCCTTTTCTGTCAGCTGGCGGTTCTTTTTATTTGTTGCATCGCCCAGGAAAACATAGAAAATATCCCCTACAGATTTACTGTGGAGAAAGTGTCCATAGTCTTCTATCCAGCGCATTGTACCATCTTTACATACAATTCTGTATTCCACATAGTCAAGGTCGTACTGGCTGCAGCTGATTTGTTTTTTAATAGTATCTTCAACCGTTTCAAGGTCTTCATGGTATACTATTCCTTTGAAAGAATTACCTGTAAGTTTACGGAATTCTTTAAGGTTGTTACACTTGAAAATACGCAGCAGTGCCTTATTAGCATAGATAATTTCTTCTTTATCATCAGCATGGTAAATTAAAAATCCACCTGGCATTTCATCCATAAACTTTATTACTTCATATGCTGTATATATATTTTGTGATTCCATTAAGGAGAAGAATCCTGTCTGTCCGTCATATTCCATAATGTGGGCAACATCCATATCGTTATTTTCCAGGATATTTAATAAGGTTACTATGTATTCAATTAAATAATGTTCATTTCTTGGTTTGTCCATAATACCCTCCATGTTTTTATACTGGCTTATATAGTAATAGAAATTCTTTAAATTTTTACATATAGATTTTAACATAAATTGGGAGTTCTGTCACCAATACAGTTTTATAATTTTTGATAATTCCAGTTTCTGTCTGTTTTATTTTGAGTTTCCCCATTTCTTAGTATACAAGATAACTATAAATTATATTGATATTTTTTGTTTACAAAAATTTATGAAATGGACGTGATAATATTGGCGGCTGTGATTGCAGACATAGCTTTTATTTGTTAAAATAATAATGGTAACAGTTTTTAGAAGGCTGTAGTAATAAAGCTGTATAGTGTTATGCACATTGAAAGGAGGGTTAATATGAACCCAGTTTTATGGATATTAGTTATATTAGCAGCGGTTGCATTATGGTTTTTAATTTCTTTTATTTTTATTCCAGTTGGCAGGATTGCATTGAAAAAATGGGATAAGATAATGGGAATATTAAATAATGAAGAACAAAAAGAAAGAGAGGATAAAGATGAGTAGAAAGAAGTCAGGTTTAGTAGGAGGAATTATTACAGGGGTAATAATATTTATTGGGGTAATTTGTTTAATAATGTGCATTGAGAAAATACCTGTTGGTTATGAAGCAGTTGTATATTCTATAAATGGTGGTGTGCAGGATGAAACACTTACACAGGGATGGCATATTATATCACCAACAAAAAAAGCAAAGATATTTACTATTAGTAATGAACAGCTGCTTCTTACACAGGATAGCAGGGAAGGCAGTAAAGAGGATGATTCATTTAAAGTATCAACTTCTGATGATGCAAGCATAGCAATAAGCTTCCAGATGACATATAAGTTCGATGAAACAAAACTTGTTGATACATATAAGAAGTTCCGTGGGATGGATGGGGAAACTATTGTAAATAACCGTGTAAAATCTGTTTTGAAATCAAAGGTTTCAGAAGTAACTACAGATTATTCAATGATGGATATTTACTCTGGAAACCGTAGTGAAATTAATAATAAACTTACGGAGTACCTGGACGGGGAGTTTATGGATTCGTATGGGATACAGGTGCTTGATGCTTCTATTATAGATGTGCATCCTGATGAACAGCTGAAAGAGGCTATTAATAACCGTGTTACTGCATTACAAAGAAAACAGCAGGCACTGGCTGAACAGGAGACAGCTAAAGTTGAAGCGGAGACAGCTTTGATTAAGGCACAGAATGAAGCTGATATCAAGGTGAAAGAAGCAGAGGCAGAAGCAAAGGCAAATAAATTAAAGGCGGATTCAATTACAGATGAACTTATACGCATGAAAGAAGCAGAAGCACGTTTAAAACATGGCTGGGTAACTGTACAAGGCAATGCTGCAACGGTGATAGACCAGAATAAATAGTGGATAAATATAGTTATGAAGATAATATTGCATATAGGTAATTATAAAACTGGGACATCTGCTTTGCAGAATTTTTTATATAAGAACAGACAGAAACTTATGGAATATGGCATATATTATGGGAATACATGGAAAGTTGTGAATAATCATGCAGGGCTTGCATTTGGAATATTAAAGGAAGCTTTGGAAGAATATGGTTTATTAAGTTGCTGTAGTGATTTGGAAGAGCTGGAGGAAGACCCATATATTACCGCTTCTAAAATAAGGTTTATTGCGGAATCAAGAGGAGCAAGAATTATAATAATTTCACATGAGGGATTTTTTGCTGATTTATTACAAGTTTCTTCTGGGCTTGACTGTTGTCCTGGAAAGGATAATATAGATGCTGTTAATAAATTTGTGAGGAAAAGACTTAAAGAATTATTCCCAGAAGCAAAAGTGGCCTGTTACCTGAGACGCCAGGATTTATATATTGAGTCAATGTATATGGAATATTGTAAGGTACCATGGAGAGATTATGAGGTTCCGTTGGAATTTAGCAGGTTTATGGAAAGACAGAGGCTATGTATTGATTATTATAGAGAAATATCAGGATGGAAGGAAGTTTTTGGGGAAAATGTGTTTTTTAGGGAATACGAAAAGGAAAGATTGCTAAATAATGATATTATTTATGATTTTTTATATTGTTTTGCAGGTCTTAGAATTCAAGATATAAATAAGCTTGATGGAAGTAATATATCAGAATCTAATGTAAGTCTTTCAAGGGATGCCCTTGAACATAAGCTGGCATATAAAATAAATGAACCAGTGCTTAATTATTTGTATAAGGTCTATTCTGAATTTTGTCCAGATATTGTAAAGTATGGTTTTATGCAGCAGGATGAAAGAGAAAAGTTTATTGGACAGTATATTGGCAGTAATAGGCAGGTTTTTGGAGAAGAGGGGTTTGTAAGTGCTGCTATACCAGCAGTATATACCGGGCTTACAGAGGAAAAAAACAGGGAGATAAGCCTCTGGATTAAAGAAATGGCGGAGAAGTTTAAATGATATAATTGGGAAAAGTGCACAAATTATATATAATTGTGCACTTTTTAATATTAAGAAAGCATTGTAAATGCATGTTGTTATAAAGATATTAAATTGAGAATGTACTAAAACAGTTAAATTCACAAGTGCAAGTTTCCAGACAATTTATAATGTGTGAACCACAACCTTGTTTTTGATAAGATGGTAACACATATACTCCTGTAATATGGTTGTTATCAAAGCAGCCTGTACCAGCAATTATATTGTCATATACCAATACGCCCATATTTCCAGACAAAATACCATCTAAAATATGTTCTTTACTGTGATGATGACAAAAGAAATCTACTACTTCTTTTGGATAATATTTTGGATATATTGTTTTGATAGTAGTATGTAAAATATTGTAAATAGTATTTGCCATGTCAGAAGTTGCAGTTACATATTTCATATTTTTTTTCCTCCAATAGCCGTTTTTATAACATGGTATTTTTTTATTATATATTTAAACATAGTATTTTTCAATTAAATAATGTCTAAAATAAAATTTCAGTATTCACAGGTATTTCACAAAATCATAAGGAAATTGCAAAGAAATCTTAAAGATTATTGGGAGATTTTGTATTATAATAATATTCATTCTATATTCCAGAAAGATATAAATATATTGTTATAATAGTTAAAAAACTGGGTTTTGTTCTGTAAGGGTTTTGAAGTTTTTAACTGCCTTGGCAATATTAAAAAAATATTTATATTAGGAAACAGGATATTATGCATGAAGTTAATTCTATTAACTATACTGCCAGTATTTCTAAAGGAGGGAATTATAAGTATGAATATTAAAAAAGTATTTATAACAGCTTTTGTATCTGTTATGGCATTTGTATCAGTAGTTTCATTTACGGCATGTGGCAAAGGAGGTGATAAAAAAACTGATGTGGAAGAAAAGCCAGAATATGTATATGAAGCTGATTTTAAAGAAGTTGGTAATATAAAGATGGATTCTTTAAGCCGTTCATGTTTTAACAATGGAAAAATATATATGGCAAGTACTGATATTGAGTATGGAAAAGATTACCAGGTTAAGTCTTCAAAAAATTATCTTTTACAATGTTCCGCTGATAGTGATAAAACTGGACAGACAGAGATAAGTGGGCTTAAAGATAATGAATATGTGCATAATCTTTTTTTAGATAATGAAAATAGCCTGTGTATAATTACTTCTGTACAGAATTATAATAGAAAGACAAACCAGGATAAATCACAATATTATATGATGAGGGTTGATGAAACAGGTAAAACTTCTGGACGTATTGAAATTAAGCCAGATAAAAAAGATAATGAAAGTTTTTATCTGAGTAATAATACTATTTTTTTAGATGGAAAATTAATTGTATATTTTGATAAAAAAGTTTATACATTTAATAAAGATGGCTCAGCAGACAAGACATTTGAATTTGATAATTACATAGACGGTATGTTTACAGCAAATAATGGCAAAGTTTATATTTTGTCTTATATTGAAAGTACAGGTGGCCTGGGTATATCAGAACTGGATTTAAAAACAGGAAAAACTGGTGAGCCTGTTGGACTGGGTAATAATTCTATACATAATATTTATAAGGTTAAAGAGTCTTTAGATGGTAATGTATACTTAAGCAGCAGTGACTGTCTATATGAATTTAACTTTGAAAAGGGTAAAGCAGAACTTGTGTTTAACTGGATAAATGTTGATATTGATGGCAATAGTATATCTGATTTTATCCAAATGGAAGATGGAAACTTTTTTGTTTTAAGCAATCTGGTTGATTATTCAAGCATAAGAAGCGGTGATGTGTCATCTGAAATTGAGATTGCTACAATTAGTAAAAAGAAATATTCAGATACAAAACAAAAAAAGAAAATTACACTTGCATCAAATTATCTTGACATGGATGTAAAAAGAGAAATTCTTAAGTTTAATAAAATGGATGACAACTACCGTATTGAAGTTGAAGATTATAGTTCATATGAAGAGCCGTTGGAACAGTTAAATCTTGATATAATAGCAGGTAAAATACCAGATATTATAGATGTAGGCTTTATGCCAAAGGATCTTTATATTAAGAAAGGATTTCTGTCTGATTTATATCCTTTTATAGAGAAAGATGATGAAATTAAAAAAGAAGACTTTATAGATACAGTACGTACAGCACTTGAACATGATGGCAAGTTATATTATCTGCCAAATTCATTTAGGATATATGCTTTTGCTGGCCCTAAAAAAATATTTGGCAGCATGGAGGGCTGGTCATATGAGGATATGGAGAAAATATATAATGATATGCCCGAAGGCAGTTCATTTATGTATAATATGACAAGCGAATGGTTTGTAGAAAATATGCTTAGTGCACAGATAGATGATTTTATTAATTATGATACAAAAGAGGTAAATCTTAATTCAGACGAATTTATAAATATGATTGAGTTTTCAAAGAATTTTAAAGATAACAAAATTGATACTTCATCAGATGACAGTTATATAATGTCATCAGGTGGTTCAGGAGGCATAACGGTATCAAGTAATGATGAATCATATGAACTTATAAGAAAGGGTAAAGTTTTATTAAAATCAATGGAGATATATGATTTTTCAGATATCCAGATTAATGAAAAGCTTTTTAAGAGCCAGGGCGGTTATAATGTACTTAGCTATCCTTCGTCAGATAAAAATAATAAATTGTCAATATCTTCATCAGGAAATTGTTTTGCTATTTCTGAAAAATGTGATAATAAAGAAGGTGCATGGAGCTTTTTACGCAGGTTGTATACATATGAATTCCAGAAAGCAGGAATGGAGTTTGGCGGCCTGCCTGTAAGACAGGATGTAATGGATAAAAAAATAGAGTATGCTATGGCAACTAAGGAATATACAGATGATGATGGTACAAAAGTTACACCTGTAACTAATTATTCATATAATTATGGGGATTTTAAAATCACTTTAAAGCCATATACTAAGGAGCAGATGGATATATTCAGGTCTATTCTTGACAGGATAGGCGCAGAGATGGATTTTGGTTCAAGTTATAATGAGATACCTGAAATAATCAAAGAGGAAACAAAGGCAGTTTATTCAGGTGATAAAACAGCTAAAGAAGCAGCAGAAATAATACAGAGCAGGGTGTCAATTTATGTAAATGAAACTGCATAAACTGGTATAAATAATTAATAAAAGAACATAAAGAGCTTTTAAACATCATATTTTGTTTAAAAGCTTTTTATTTTATATTGGAGGTTTTTTATGCTTAATAAGCTTTGGGGATTTATGATACTTATAGGATTAAGTTTTGGGATTATTAAAGGTGAAGTGGAGGCTCTTAGCAATGCTGCTATTGACAGTGCAGGAGAGGCTGTTTCGCTTGCAATAACAATGCTTGGCATAATGGCTTTGTGGACTGGGCTTATAGAGGTTGCAAGGCGTTCAGGGCTTTTGGATACGCTTACACATGGGCTTTCACCAGTGCTTAAGTTTCTTTTCCCAAGAATACCAGAGAACCATAAAGTTAATGAGTATATAGCAGCAAATATTATAGCTAATGTACTTGGACTTGGCTGGGCGGCTACGCCAATGGGGCTTAAAGCAATGAAAGAGTTTGCGGCACTGGAACGGGAGAGGAATGGTAATGAAAATGTAACAAAGGCATCAGATGAAATGTGTACCTTTCTGGTTATAAATATTTCTTCTTTGCAGCTTATACCTGTAAATGTAATTGCATATAGAAGCCAGTATGGTTCAGTAAATCCTGCTGCTGTTGTGCTTCCAGGTCTTGCAGCAACAATAGTTAGCACAGTTGTGGCAATAATTTTCTGCAGGATAATGTGCAGGAAAGGGGAGAAAAAGTGAATGTGGTTAATGTGTGTAGCAGATGTGTTGTTATAAATAATCAATGAAAAATTATGTTTCTGTATTTTTCCAGTGTGTTAGTAAATTTTTGACGTTTTGGATGTAATACACCATCAATTTTAGAGTTTTTTACATACTTATTAGAGATAAAGGATTTTAAAACATTTTTTTTGGATTTGTTTAAAATTATTATCATAATATATAAGAGAATGTATATAAATAGTAATGTAAACCAGTTTTTAGAGGAAGGCCTGGAGCTGGTAAATAACTGGCAACACATTATTAATAATGTGCTGCCAATCTTTTGTTTTTTGTTTTATCTGCGCGAAGGCAAAGTGAAGATGGTGCAAATAGATTTGCACCATCTGGGCGCACCCGCAGGGACAGATACCCTTGGGGCGTACTTGCTAAAAAGAAGCCAGGTCATGCCCCGCCAGCTCTGCAGCAGGGTATTTGGCTTAATAAAAATTTAATTAATGCCTAAGCCAGCACTTGCGTATCCTGTAACAGTATTAACCAAAGCCAGTCCGCTTGCTGTTGCTGAAAATACCAGCATCAGGCGGGTTTGAGCTGTTACCGGAATGTTGAGTCCTGTAAGTGCGCCATTTAACAATGTTCCGATAGATATTATTCCGGAAAGTGATGGTGCCAAGCTAATTAACGTTCCAGGAATTGGAGAAAATACATTGTTTGGAGTTGAGGATTGGTATATTTGTGCATTTACTGTAACAGTAGAACCTACTAGAGAGAGTGCTGCTGTTGTACTGAAAAATGCACTGAATGAAGTGATTATACCATCACGCGGAACTTGAAATGCAAAGTTTGAAAGAGTTCCTGCAGCATTTGTTATGTTGATGGTAGAACCTAGTACTGTAAGGCCTTGTACATTACTTCCAAAACCAACAAAGGCAGGAAGTCCGGCAAGACCACCAGCTATTGTTGTTAAGGCAACTGGAAGTCCTGATGCAAATGGAATGATGGCACCTGTACCAGCAATTCCAGTAGGTCCGGTAGCACCAGTAGGTCCAGTCACACCATCAACACCGGCAGGTCCGGTAGCACCAGTAGGTCCAGTCACACCAGTAGCGCCAGTAGGTCCAGTAATACCATCAGCGCCAGTAGATCCAGTAGCGCCAACAGGTCCGGTAGCACCAGTGGGTCCGGTAGCACCAACAGGTCCAGTAGATCCAGTCACGCCAGTAGGTCCAGTAGCGCCAACAGGTCCGGTAGCACCAGTAGGTCCAGTCACACCATCAACACCGGCAGGTCCGGTAGCACCAGTAGGTCCAGTAATACCATCAGCGCCAGTAGGTCCAGTAGCGCCAACAGATCCAGTAGCGCCAACAGGTCCGGTAGGTCCAGTAATACCATCAGCCCCGGTAGCGCCAACAGGTCCAGTAGGTCCGGTAACACCATCGGCACCAGTAGCCCCAGTAGGTCCAGTCACACCATCGGCACCAGTGGGTCCGATAGCACCAACAGGTCCAGTAGCTCCAGTCACGCCAGTAGGTCCAGTAGCCCCAGTCACACCATCAGCGCCAGTAGCCCCAGCAGGCCCGGTTGGTCCGGTTGGTCCATCATCTCCAGGGCAGCCTTTTGGTCCTAAGGCTCCAATTGGTCCAGTCACACCTTGGATACCTTGGGCACCGGTAACACCCTGAGGTCCCATTGGCCCAGTAGGTCCAGTAGGTCCAGTAGTGCCAGGAATACCCCTGGGACCTTGAGGTCCAATATCGCCCTGAGGTCCAACAGGTCCAGTAGGTCCAGTAGCCCCAGCCGGTCCTTGAGGTCCCATATCACCCTTTGGACCTTCACATCCTGGGTCGCCTTTTGGCCCAATATCACCACGGACGCCCTGGACACCTTGGATACCTTGAGGACCTGCATATCCTCTTGGGCCTTCAAAACCCCTTGGCCCAGTATTACCAGTAGGGCCTACAGACCCCGTATTTCCTCTTGGTCCTCTTGCACCAGGAGCACCAGGGATACCTTGTGGTCCCATTGGTCCTTGTTCGCCTCTGTCGCCTTTTGGTCCAGGACAGCCAGGGTCACCTTTTTCGCCCTGTGGTCCCATTGGCCCAGGTTCACCTTTTGGCCCAGCAGGTCCCTGTTTACAGCAGTGGGAAAAGCATTGGTTATCACATTGGTTAGAATTGTGGTTATATAAATTATTTGTATTCATGCTAAATATATCCTTTCTGTATTGTTTGCAAAAGACCCCTGGCTGGTAAGCCGGAAATCCTTTGATACCAATATTTTATGAGCAGTTGGTATATTGGTTACAATATATGGTATAGGTTTTCTGTTCTACATGTACAAAGTGTACTAAAATGCTGCCCAGGTTATCAGGAATTGTAATCAGCATATGCCCAGATTGTCAAAATAATGTTTGTTGTACAGGTATGCTTCTGAATAGGGTTTACAAGCGCCAGCACGTTCATTATATTCTTTGGCCTTTTGCCTGTCTCCTATTTTGTCATAACACACACATAGCTGTAAAAGTGGAATGTAATCATAGCAATCAGGCAAAATAAATCCACCTGTATATTCATTTCTTTTTACATTCAGTGCAGTTTTGTACCAATAGATAGCATTTTCGTAATTTCTGTGCTCTAAAAAATGTTTTCCAATCTGGCAGCACAATTCTGCCCTTGGTAAATCAAAGGACAGGCTGCGTAAGAGAGTGTAAAGTGCAGAATTTTCCTGTTCTAATTTATAATAACAGCCAGCACAGACAGAGCATGCCTCTATTTTATTTTCAATCCATCCTTCTGGCAAAGACAAGAACTTTTCAAAAACAGTGATTGCTTTTTCATATTGTTGGTGGTAATACAGCTCCCGTCCATAGTAATATAACTGCCTTGCATCCATAGGTTTTCCGGCGGCCAGCTGCTTTTCGTATATTCTAAGGTTGCGGTCTGGGTCGCCTGCACTAGTCTTTTTATGGCAGATTGCAATATCAGAGTAAATTACCTTGCCTTTAGGAGGGATTACTTCATGGACGGCACCAGTCCAGCGGTATTCTGGACAGTTTTTAATTAACCGTTCCCGGAAATAGGAAAAGCAAGGCTTGCCGGATTCATCAAAGGCAGTATGGTATTTAAACATTACAATATCAGTATCTAACGTAAGAGACTGCTTTAGATGCAGGAATTTTCCGGCTTCTGTTATTTCTATAATATCATCTGCATCCATCCACATACAGTAATCCATAGTTGCCTTGGAGAAAGAGTAGTTACGGGCATCAGAAAAATCGTCTGTCCATGGGTGGGAATATACATTTGGTGTATATCTGGATGCTATTTCTACTGTCTGGTCAGTTGAACCAGTATCTACAATAATAATTTCTTCTACCAGTTTTGCTACACAGCCAAGACAACGTGCAAGATGTTTTTCTTCATTTTTAACAATCATACAAAGGCTTATTGTTACCATATTTAATCCTCACATATCTTTATTTTTTATTGTCTGTTTAGTTTTTGTATAATGATATTCATATTTGTTCTAGAGGTGCTGGCGGAAGAATGCCATGTAAAAAATAAAGATGAGCTATTGTGTATTCCAGCTATAAAATATCTTGATAATTTAACTGGTTCATTCCGCTTTTTGATAGTGGCATATTCCGCATATGCAGACTGTTTACAGTCATTAAAAACGGGTATCAGTTTTATGGTACCAGGCGCTTTCATAGTTGTGGATATATAATAATAAACTGTATAGTATCCAGGTTTTAAAACAATAGAATGATAACCAAGGAGAGAAATATTTCCGCTTGGGTCTGGTATATCCACTTTTAGTGGAATACGGGAATTTTCTTGTATAAAAATTTCTGTATTTAAAAATGATGCAAACACACTGTTCTGTGGATAGCCAGGGGGTCCGGCAGGTCCCCGGACACCAGGTTCACCTCTTGGTCCCATTGGTCCAGTGACGCCTTGTGGTCCTTGTGGCCCAGTGACACCTTGTGGTCCAGTTTTGCCACGTTCTCCAGGGCAGCCAGGAGGCCCAGGTTCACCTCTTGGTCCCATTGGTCCAGGTTCACAAAAGCAGTGGGATGACCTGCATGTTTCCTGGAAAGTATCTAGCGCAGCAGTATTTTCTGTAGGTGTAAAACATTGTGGATTCTGGAATACATCCAGGCAATTGTTTCTATTAGGACATCTTCTTGTACAAAATAAATTTTGTGGCTGGGACAGAAGATTAAGATTATAGTTATTCAATTGAAACCACCTCATTTTTATTTTTGTTGTATTATGATGTATTAGTACCATGATAAATTATATGCAACAAAACAAGATTGGGTATTTCTGGCGTCCAAAAACAGCCTGGATGGAATACTATGGATTGGAATAATAATAGTTAGTACAGTTTTAGTAATAATTTTCTAAAGGATAATGTACATTAAAGAGTGTGGCAGCTTCAAAATATAATTGATGGTATACTATTAACATATTAAATTGTGTAAAACCTATAGAAGAATATTTTTGGGAGCAGAATATATGGAACATATTTTAATTATTGAAGATGAGAAAGATGTAAACAGGCTGCTGGCACAGGCTCTTGAGGATAATGGATATGAAACATTTTCTGTATATAATGGCCTTGATGCAGTAAAGATTTTAGAAGAAGGGCAATTACATATGGTATTGCTTGATTTAATGCTTCCATATAAGAGTGGTGATGAGGTTTTAAAGGATATCAGGAAGATAAGTGATATACCAATAATTGTAATTTCTGCGAAAGATATGGTAAGTACAAAGGTTGGTTTGCTTGCAGCTGGCGCAGATGATTATATTACAAAACCATTTGATTTGGAAGATTATATGAAACAATATGGGGAGAAGAGTATCTGGGTGATGACAATGTTATAAAAACCCATATAAGTAATATAAGAAATAAGATTAAAACATATAGCAGTAATGAATATATAGAAACAGTCTGGGGGCTTGGATACCGCCTTGTAAAATAAAACTTTACCTTTTCTTGACATTTTATTATTTTTCTTAACTTTTACCAAACCTTTTATTTTTATAATTGGATTATAAGATAAAAATAAAAACAGGAGGAAAAGTTTTATGGGAGATGCAGTTTTAGATATTAAAAACCTTTCAAAGCGTTATAATTCTAAATGGGCATTAAAAAATATAAACCTGCGCCTGGATAAAGGAAGGATTTATGGGCTTATTGGAAAGAACGGGGCAGGGAAAACTACGCTTATGCGTATGATAACAGGGTTAAGCTTCCCTACAGAAGGGATAATTAATGTGTTTGGCAAAAGTATCACAAGAAATTAAAGAGCATGAATTTAAACAGTTTATTACAAATATTTCACATGATATCAGGACTCCGCTTGCTGTTATGAAAGGTTACTTGCAATTATTGCGTAAGGCAGGGATTTATGGCAGCAGTAAGGAATATTTGGAAATATGCATATCCCATACTAATGAAATGGAAAAGCGGGTACAGCAGTTTTTTGAGTATTCTTACTGGTCTGGAATGGAAGAGGACGTAGAGCTGCAAAGGATAAATATTACAAATCTGGTTAAAGATGGATGTGGTATTGATGCCAGCAAGGTATTTAACCTTTTCTATGTTGGAAATGAAGAGAGAAACCATTCAACAGGTTTGGGATTGTCTATTGTAAAGCTGCTTGTAGAACGTATGGGCGGGGAGGTATTTGCGCAGATGGATGGTGGAATGTTTTGTATAGGGTTTACATTATTGTCTGCTAAGTGACAAATGGCTTGCCAAAATGGATATGCGTAATCCGCATTTCCTGCAAAAATACATTTACTGTTTATTTGATGAAGTTAAATAATTTATTTACCTCTTGCAAGATTGAAATTGTTATGATAAAGTTAATTTAGTTATATAACTGGCGGAAAAGTGGACAAACCACAGGGGAGTATAACTTATAATAAGCCGGCCGTCTGGGCATATGCCTGGATAAGCTGGCTTTAATTATAGTTATATAAGCTGGTACGTATCCTGGCATAACCATGAAAGAGAGAGGAGATTTTAATTATGAACGAAATCCAGTTAAAGTATGGATGCAATCCAAACCAGAAACCATCAAGGGTATTTATGAAAGATGGAAGCAGCCTTCCTTTTGAAGTTTTAAACGGGACTCCTGGCTATATCAATCTTTTAGATGCATTTAACAGCTGGCAGCTTGTTAAAGAGGTAAAAGAGGCAACAGGACATGTTGCAGCAGCATCATTTAAGCATGTAAGCCCTGCGGGCGCTGCTATTGATGTACCATTGGATGACACAATGAAGAAAGTGTATTTTGTTGATGATGATATCAGCCTTACTCCTATGGCAACTGCCTATATACGTGCAAGGGGTGCAGACAGGATGTCTTCATTTGGGGATTTTGCAGCACTTTCTGATGAATGTGATGTGGCAACAGCTAAATATCTTAGTACACTTGTGTCTGATGGTATTATTGCACCTTCATATTCAGATGAGGCACTTGAAATACTTAAGCAGAAGAAAAGAGGTTCTTACTGTATTATTAAAATTGACCCGGATTATGAAGCAGCACCGCTTGAAACAAAAGATGTATTTGGTATTACTTTTGAGCAGGGACATAATAATGTTAAGACTACAAAGGAGCTTTTCTCCAATATTGTTACAGAGAAGAAAGAACTTTCTGAGGCAGCATTAAATGATATGATACTTGCAAATATTATTCTTAAATATACACAGTCAAATTCTGTGTGTTATGTAAAAGATGGACAGGCAATAGGTATAGGCGCCGGGCAGCAGTCACGTATACATTGTACACGTCTTGCAGGTGATAAGGCAGATAAATGGTTCCTGCGCCAGTCACCAAAAGCGTTATCGCTTCCATTTAAGAGTGATGTACGCCGCCCAGACAGGGATAATACTATTGATGTATATCTTTCTGATGATTATATGGATGTGCTTGCAGATGGCAGGTGGGAGAATTTCTTTACAGAGAAACCAGAGCCTATGACAAGGGAAGAACGTGCAGAGTGGATTAAAAACCTTGATAATGTTACTCTTGGCTCAGATGCATTTATTCCATTTAGTGATAATATTGAAAGAGCACACAGAAGTGGTGTTAAATATGTAGCAGAAGCGGGTGGTTCTAAGAATGACCAGAGTGTAATTGATGCATGTAATGAATTTGGAATGGTAATGGCATTTACAGGATTAAGGCTTTTCCATCATTAATTTTGGAACGGAGGATAAAAATGGAGAAATTATCTTTAGAAAATGAATTAAAATCAAATGAATATCCTGGACGTGGAATTGTAACCGGCAGGACACCAGATGGCAGACATGCAGTAATTGCTTATTTTATAATGGGACGCAGTGAAAACAGCAGGAACAGGATTTTTATAGAAGATGGTGAGGGTATACGTACACAGGCTTTTGACCCTGCGAAGTTAAGTGACCCAAGCCTTGTTATATATGCGCCTGTACGTGTGCTTGGCAATAATACAATAGTGACTAATGGTGACCAGACAGATACAATTTATGATATGGTGGAAAGTGGTTCTACATTCAGGCAGGCACTTCTTACAAGGGAGTTTGAGCCAGATGCGCCAAATTATACACCACGTATTTCTGCAATGCTTAATATAGAAAATGGTATTTTTAAATATTCTATGTCTATATTGAAAAGTAATAATGGTAATCCAGATGCATGTAACCGTTATACTTTTGATTATGAAAACCCTGTGGCAGGTGAAGGGCATTTTATACACACTTATATGCATGATGGCAGCCCGCTTCCAAGCTTTGAAGGAGAGCCAAAGCTTGTTGGGGTAAAGGATGATATGGAAGAGTTTGGACAGCTTATATGGGATAACTTAAACCCAGATAATAAAGTTTCTCTTTTTATACGTTATATTAGTATAGAAGATGGAAGCTATACAAGCAGGATTTACAATAAGAATTGTTAGCAAGGTAAAACAGGGTATCTGGAATATTGTGGCTTAATTTACTTTTGCAGGTATGGCAGAGGTATATTGGATGCGGTAATCTGATATAGTTTCTGCACAAGCTGTAATAAGTAATTTTAAAGCAATGTTCCGGATACCCTGGTATTAATTATAAGCTGGAATAGCCGTAATCCTGATAGGTATTAATAAGAACCAGGTATTTGTGTGTTTGTTTTTAATGTAGAAGATTGTTATAGCTTATACATCGGTGTTTATTTTTTTATCTGGATTTTTTTCACTTTGCTATACTGGCTGTAGTATTTTACTCCGTTTATTTCATTAAAGCTTCTGGCTTTTATGTAGTATGTCTTACCTGCTTTTAATTTGGATGATTTAATTTTAGCAGTGTTTTTGCTGGTATTTTCTAAAGTATTCCATTTGCCATTTTTAGAAGTGGCAAATTTTATCTCGTATCCAGACTTGTCTGTTTTACAGGTAAGTTTTATTGTTATAGTATTTTTAGCTGTACTTTTAAGCTGTGATATTGATGCAGCAGCAGGTGCATATTTCTTTTCTATGGCAGAAATTATAGTTTCTGCAATTCTTTTATGCCCTTCTTTGGATGGATGTGGGTCAAGGTTTATGCTTGATAAATCTGAAATATTAAATTTTACATTTGACAAGTTCTCATTCTTAAATAATGTATACAAATCTATAAGTGTATAATTTTCTGAATCTTGTGAAAATGCAGTGTTAATTTCTTTTATATAAGTTTCTGCTATATCTCCAAGAACCATAACATCTTTGTAAGGGTTGTATATATTTGTTACATATATTGAAGCATCTGGTGCTTTTTGGTTTATAATATCTATTATTTTATTAAAGTTACCAGAAAATGCCTGTGCTTTTTCATGGAGTATTGCGTTATCTTTTAATTCGTTTGAAAGTTTGTTTGCTATTGCAGTAATTTCAAGTATAGAAGAAGCATCAAGGTTTGAATAGTATTTTTCAATCTGGGAAGGGTCCAGGCTTTCTATATCTTCTGTTATCCCAAGTGTTTCTTTTACTATTCCAGTAAATGGTTTTAATAAATCATTGGAACCAATTGAAAGTGTTATAATTCCAGCATCGGAAAGCATATTGTCTGCATTGCCTGATTCCAGTATATTAATGCAGTCTGTGCTGTCATCGCCTGTAACTGCATAATTTGCTGGGGATGTTTTAAGGAAATTGCTTATAATTGCCTGGTAACTGTCTGCTGGCGGGTTGTCCTGGTCTGCTGTATAGCCTTCAAGGCCATAGCCTGCTGCAATGCTGTCACCAAATGCAACATAACCTGTTTTATTGCTGCCAGCATGGGTGAATATTGTGTATGACATTGTTATAGCTATAACCATACACAATATAAATAGTAATTGTTTAAATTTTTTTCTCATAATACACCTCATTTCTATATATTAGTTATACTGTGCCAGATACTATTTTATCATATAAGGCTTGTATTTTCAATTATACTTAGAATTTGAGTTTCCCCTTTTTAACCTCATTAAGTAAGTCCACCCCAGACTGCCACAAAGCGGCGATGAGGTTGGTTTGTTATTGGGCAAGTAGCCAATGCCTGCTTGCAGGCAAAGCGGATTGCGGATATCCGCTTGACTACATAGGTATTTTGCCTCTGGCAATTCCAAAATTTTACCAACAGCAGCCGCTTGCGCTTGGATGGGATGCACTAGCGCCCCCCCAAAATAGCTGCCTTATGGTAAAACATTTGGAATCCGCCAGAGTAATATAATCTTTGTGTAATTTGAAAAACGGGGAAACTCAAAAAAACCTTCAATTAGTCTTTTGAAAATATTATAAAAAACATGCTATACTTTAGCAAGAACCGGGTCAAGAAGTTGTCTTACT
>VSNJ01000159.1 GCA_009774235.1 Lachnospiraceae bacterium | reverse complement strand
AATTTTTTTAATTGTCAGTTAAATTATACCATAGAACCTTGCTTATGGATTTTTATTTTGTCGAACTCACGTTAATTTAGTTATTGTGGTTGTTTTTTATTTTGTATCATAGCTAAATTTTTTAAAATTAGTAAACTTAATTCTTTCTACATAGACAATATTTAAAAAAAGTGGTAATGTATATAAGACAGGCAATTTTAAGACTATATGATATGAAAGGAAGAGAAATAAATGTCAGGACATTCAAAATTTGCGAATATAAAGCATAAAAAGGAAAAAAATGATGCTAAAAAAGGTAAAATTTTTACTATTATAGGAAGGGAAATAGCAGTTGCAGTTAAAGAGGGGGGTGCCGACCCTGAAAATAACAGCAGGCTGCGTGATGTTATTGCCAAGGCAAAAGCGAATAATATGCCAAATGACACTATTGAGCGTGGTATAAAAAAGGCAGCAGGTGATATTGGCAATGTTAATTATGAAGAAGTGACATATGAAGGATATGGACCAAATGGTACAGCAATTATAGTAAAAGCACTTACAGATAATAAGAACCGTACTGCAAGCAATGTACGTAATGCATTTACCAAGGGAAGCGGAAGTGTCGGGACACAGGGCTGTGTATCATATATGTTTGATGAAAAGGGACAGATTATTATTTCAAAAGAAGAAATGGATGATAATAATATAGAAATGGAAGCAGACGATATAATGATGCTTGCGCTTGATGCAGGTGCAGAAGATTTTTCAGAAGAAGAGGATTCTTATGAAATAATCACATCACCTGATGATTTTAGTGCAGTACGTGAGGCACTTGAGAAAGAGAAACTTCCAATGGCAAGTGCAGAAGTTACAATGATACCACAGAATTATGTAACACTTACTGATGAAAATGATATCAGGCAGTTGCAGCGTACGCTTGACCTGCTTGATGAGGATGATGATGTACAGGATGTATACCATAACTGGGATGAATAATGTATGGGGATACATTATAGAAGGTAAAAAAATTTAGAAATGGGGAAAGTAAAAATTGTGAGGGTAACTAATCCAATTATAAGGGGTTTTTATCCAGATCCAAGTGTATGTAAGGCAAATGGAAAATATTACATGGTGTGCAGTTCATTTGAATATTTTCCAGGAGTTCCATTATTTGAGAGTGAAGATTTAATTAACTGGAAGCAGATTGGGCACTGCCTTACACGTAAAACACAAGTGGATTTGCATGAAATAGACAGTTCAGGAGGCGTTTTTGCGCCAACTATACGTTATAATAACGGGCGTTTTTATATGGTAACTACTAATGATACATACCATAAGAATTTTTATGTTTATACCGATAATATATATGGTGAATGGTCTGAGCCTGTATTTGTTGAACAAGATGGTATTGACCCATCATTGTTTTTTGAAGATGGCAAAACTTATTTTATGAGTAATGGAAGTGACCCAGCAGATAATAATGGCTGTATATTCCAGTGTGAAATTGATGCAGCAACAGGTAAGAAGCTTACAGAAAGCAAACCTGTATGGAAAGGCAGTGGTGGGAGATATCTTGAATCACCACATCTTTATCATTTTGGTGAATGGTATTATATTATGGCAGCAGAAGGCGTGGATGGCATTGTATGTAAAGAAATGGAACTTGATATAGATGCAGATCCTTGTAATTGTGATGGAAAATATAATGTTTCATTAGATAAAATGGATGCACTTTCTTTAAGATGGTGTCATTTAAGGGAGTATAAAGAGGAATATTATAAGTTTGCAGATGGCTGTTTAAGTTTAAGAGGCGTGAAGGCAGGCTTAAGTGATGCTTCTTTCAGAGTTGTTTCTACTAATGAGGATTACAGCTTTTATGCAAAGTGTGGTGGTGAAGAAGTATTTATGGGCAAAGCAGGCACAAAGTACCTTTCATCAGAAGTAGCAGGCGGGTTTACAGGCACCGTAATGGCTATGTATGCTGTAAATAAAAACGGTAACGAAGATAAATGGGCTGTATTTAGCAGGCTGGATTGGGAACAGGGTATATAAAGCCGTAATAAACAGTTATATTACCTGCATAGGCGGAAGTGTTACATCCTGCGGATAATAAAATAATTGAAAAGTAAAAGCTGCAATGATATAATTGTATTGTTGCAGTTTGGATGTTTTATATCAAATTTTTTATAAAATACGCTGAAAAGACATTTTATTGCCACTTTATGACAGTATGCTGGATATAATTATAAGAACGTGTGTCCATGCGTATTATGTGGGATGAACAAGTAGTGAGAGCAGTATAGTATGGAGGTTGGATATGAAGAAGATTACAGGAATGAATAAAAAGTATAGGTGGATGTTATTACTGGCATCACTGTTTTTAGTGTTGGCCGGTATGTTTGCGTATGCAAGGAAAGATAAGACATATGCGGCAGATCCGTATTATCAAATAAAAGATAGTGAAGGAAATGTTGTAGATGATTCTTATACAATGAGAAGGTCAAATGATACATTTACAATTGCTACTGATGATGTAACTGTAACAAATTATGAATGGTCGATTGTAAATAATACTGTTTTACAGATAATATCTAATGGTACACCTTCTACAAGTAGTACTGGGCAAAATGTAAATATAAATGTAGTCAAACCTGGTAATGCTATGTTAACTGTATTATTAAAGGATAGTTCGGGCAATATAGTAAAAAATATGCAGGTCCAAATCAGTGTTGCATTTTCTATTAATGAATACATTGACCCAAATTCTGGTGCTGAAATGGTAAGGATTTTTGATGAGGATGCTAGAAAGTCACTTGTAATGTTATATGGTAATAGTGTTGAGTTTGGTACAAGTGCTTTAAAAGAGCCTGGTAAATTAAACTTGAACTATGGTTCTGCTGCTGATAATACAATGACTACATGGACTTCTTCTAATAAAGATGTAATTGATATTAATACAACAACTAAAACTGTGTCAGCAACAGGTGCTGGGCATGCAACTTTGACAGTTTCATATACAGAGTCAGACCATGAATACCATGATACAATTGATGTTTATGTCAGACCTCAAATCCAGCTTGAAGATGGTACAACAATAAACCATAGTGAGTATGGTGGTTATACTAAAATAGTTGAAATGAGAAATAATGACCTTTTAAAAGTGTCTGTTAATTTTGGTACTAATCCTCTTGAAGCTATATCAGATAAGATTGTATGGGTAATTACAAAAGGCGAAGATGAAAATGAAGTACTTGTAAGGGATTCAAAAGGAAACTATACAGAAGAGTGTAAAGATGAAGCAAAGCTTATATGGCAGCCAGGTTCAAAAAGTTATAAGCTTAATGCAAAAGCAGGTACATATCATGTGTCTTTTTATGTTGCAGGTACATATAACAGTTATGATGAAGCTAAAAAACGTGTACCAGGATGTAAACCAGTAATTTGTGGTGGTGGTGTATATGTAAGAAGTGAGTTTACAGATAAGACAGTTTCAGTAAACATAGGAGGTGTATACAGTCTTTCAGAGGCATTTAATATAACAATAGCTTCGCTCCAGAAATATTTTGATGTCAGGATTGATCCAGGCGCTGGTACAGGAACAGCAACAGGAGGTGCTATAGATAGTAATAATCTTGTTAAATATGACAGTACTAAAGAATTATTAGAAGCAATTGGGCTTGGAACAGCTACTATTTATGTTACAGCCAGGGATAGTATTGATAATGCTGAATTTAAAGATATACAAAAGGGGCAGCAAGTAAAAATAACTCTTACAGTTGCAGATGCTTTTTCACTTAATATATCTAAATTGCAGATGCATGAAGGAGAAGAGAAACAGTTATATGGTATACTTGCTTCTGGTATTAATACAACTGAATCACAATATAAATGGTCATGTAGTGATGAAAGTTATGTTTCAATTGAACCAGCAGGACAGTATGCAGTAATTAAGGCATTAAAGAAAACACCAACAGGTTCCACGGTAAAGGTTACTCTTGAATGGACTTCTGATGAAGGAGTTACTCTTTCTGCAATATGTGAGATTACTGTAAGTGAATCTTCTGAGAATTTTAATATAATTCCTTCTACTCTTGTTATGGAGGTTGGACAGACACAGACTATTAAAACAGATATTGATGGTTCTGCAGATATAGTATGGCTTATTTCTGATAAAGAGGTTGCAACAATAGTTGATTCATCGGCGGCAACTCCATCAGCACAGGTTACAGCACTTAAGCCAGGTGAAGTAATTATTACAGCATTAAATACAAGTAATAATGCATATGCTACGTGTCTTCTTACTGTTGAGCAGCCTGTTACAGAACTTCAGATAGGAATTGATAATGTGGCATACGAAATATATGAAACCGTGCTGTCAAAAGGTTTTGTATTTATGCAGCCATTGTATTCCCCAGAAGATGCTACAGATACAAATTTTACATGGGCAGTTGCCAGGGGAGAAGATGTTGCTGAAATTGATAATACAGGTAAGGTTACTCTTTTAAAAGAGGGCATTGCAATGATTACAGTAAAATGCAGGACAATTACAGCTTATTGTAATCTTGTAGTAAAGAAAAATCCTATTACAGATATTGTTCCAGATATCACAGAAATTGATATGGTTAAAGGTGATACATATAAAGTTACTACTGAAATATTGCCTTTAGAGCCATCAGACAAAACACTTATATGGACTTCTATGGATTCGGGGGTAGCAAGTGTAAATAATGGTACAATTACAGCTGTTGGAGCAGGTGATACATATATTACTGTTGAGGCAGCAGTTGCAGATGATGATGGCAATAAAGCCAGTGCAATGATAAAAGTACACGTAAGAGAGAAGCTTGAGAATGTTGCATTTGAGTCTAATGATACCTATATTAATGTAGGAGCTTCAAAAAATGTAGGTCTTATTTATACACCTGCTGAAGGTATTAATAAAAATGTAGAATTTTCTTCTTCTAATACATCAATATTTACAGTAGAGAAAGATAAGGATAATAATTGTACTATAAAGGGTGTGGCTGTAGGTACAGCAATTCTTTCATGTGTAGCTGAGGATTTAGGCCCAGGAAAGGTAATAACATGTACTGTACATGTTACAGCTACAGCAGTACCAGCTACAGATTTTGCCATAACACCAGCAGATGCTACTGTTGATATTGGCAAGACATTACAGCTTGAAAAGATATTTACTCCAAAAGAGGCAACTAACCAGTATGTTACATGGAGTTCATCAGATACAGCTATTGCAACAGTTAATAATGTTGGTACAGTTACAGGTGTTAAAGAAGGAAAGATTACAATTTCAGCAGTATATACAGATACACCAGACAGGGTGCCATGGATAAGAACAAGTACAATTACTGTTAAAGATGCACCAGTACGTGCTACAAGTTTTGATGTTGACCCAGCTACTAAGAATATTATAGTAGGTGAAAAATTTAATATTACACCAATATTTACACCGGACAATACTACAAATAAACATGTTGATTACCAGTCACTTGATACAGGTGTAGTTACAGTTGACGACAAAGGTGTAGTTACAGGTGTAGGTGCAGGTGATGCGGTTATCCAGTGCCAGTCAGAAGATGGCGGGTTTATTGCAACTTGTGCAGTGCGTGTTGACAATGCGATTGAGTTCTCTCTGTCACCAGCTACTAAGGAAATAGCTGTAGGTAAGAGTTTTAAGCTTAAAAAAGTAACTAAACCAGCTGACGCAAATAAGACAGCTACATGGTCTACATCTAATGCATCTATAGCATCAGTAAGTGCATCAGGCAGGGTAACAGGTAAGAGGATTGGTTCATGTGTAATTTCATGTACAATTACAAAGTATAACCAGAGTGCAAGGTGCAGGGTAAAAGTTGCTAAGCTTAACAGTAAAGTTAAGTTTGATAATAAAAATATAAGAATTGGCGTTGGCCAGACCCACAGGCTTAAGACAACAGTATGGACAAATAACTCTTCTAAACCAAAGCTTAACTGGAAATCTGCTAATAGTAGTGTAGCTTCTGTAAACAGTGGCGGGAAGATTACTGGTAAGCGTGTAGGTCTTACAAAGATAACAGCTACAACAAATGATTCAGTACGTGCAAAAGCAACATGTAAGGTAAGGGTAATACAGAGAATTTCAAGCCTTAGCCTTAATACTGACTATGCAGTAGTTTATGTTGGAAGAACTAAGAAACTTACAGCAAAGATTAAACCAGCTAATACAACTATTAAGAAAGTTAAATGGGCAAGTGGTGATGATAATATAGCAAGGGTTACTGGATCAGGAAAAATCAGGGGTATTGCTGAGGGAAATACATATATTACAGCTACAGCTACAGATGGAAGTAATAAAAAGGCTAGATGTTATGTAAAGGTACTTGATGCAGTTCCAGCAACAAGTATAGTAGTAGCACAGACAGACCTTACAATGGAACGTGGGGATTCTGCAAAACTTACATATAAGGTGCTTCCAAATGATACATCAGATAACATTGAGTTTGCATCAGACAATAAGAGGGTTGCTACAGTAAATAATAAGGGTAATGTAAGAGCTGTAGGAACAGGTAATGCAACTATTACAATTCTTGCTTCAAGTGGTGTATCATCAACAGTTGATGTAAATGTAGTTGCGCTTAATAAGACATCACTTAATATGCGCCAGTATGATACAGAAACATTAACAGTTATTGGAACAAGTGACCCTATTACATGGTATACTGCCAATGCAAGGATAGCCACAGTAGAGAATGGTAAAGTTACTGGAAGGGCAGAAGGAATAACATATATATATGCATATGTAAATGGATGCAGGTTAAGCTGCAGGGTAACAATAACTTCTGTAAGTGATTAAGACCAGCCAGGAGGAAGAAAACTTGCTTTTAAATTTACATGTTAAAAATCTTGCTATAATTGATGAAATCGAAGTAGATTTTTCAGAAGGCATGAATGTGCTTACTGGTGAAACAGGTGCTGGAAAGTCAATAATAATTGGTTCCATAAATATGGCAATAGGAGGTAAGGTTCCAAAGGACATTATCAGGAAAGGAGCAGGATTTGCACTTATTGAGCTGCTATTTTCTGTAGACACAGAAGAACAGAGAAATTATCTTGAAGAACATGGTATAATAGTTGATAATGATGAAGTGCTGGTTTCCAGGAAATTTACTAAAGGAAGAGGAATAAACAGGATTAATGGTGAAAGTGTCCCTGTATCAGTATTAAAACAGGCAGCGGCTGTGCTTATTGATGTCCATGGACAGAATGAGCAGCAGTCACTGCTGTATAAAGCAAAGCATATGGAGATACTTGACAGGTATGCCAGGGAAGATATGTCAGGCATGGATACTATGTATACAGAGGTGTATAATAATTATAAGAAACTTATAGAGCAAAGGGATTTAGAGAATATTCCTGAAGAAGAAAGGCTCCGTGAGATTTCATTTATGCAGTATGAACTTGAAGAAATTGAAAATGCTGCACTGGTACATGGTGAAGAAGAGAGCCTGGAAGATACCTATAAGCAGTTGTCGAATGCTGCTTCTATTGTAAATGGGCTTGGTGAGATTTATTCACTGACAGGTTCAGATGCTAATGATACAGTTTCTGAAAAACTTGCATACTCACTTAGGATTATAGGAAAGCTTTGTGAGTATGATGATAATATAAACCAGTTTGCAGAACAGTTGTCAGAGATAGACAGCCTTGTATCTGATTTTAACAGGGATATAGTATCTTATCTTGACGATATAGAAACAAGCGGGGAACTTCTTGAAGAAACAGAGAAACGTCTTGACCTTGTACGTAAGATAAAAGCCAGGTTTGGCGCTACAACAGAACTTGTCAATGAATATGCAGACAAGCTGCGCAGTAAACTTGAGCGGTATAGTGAGTACGAAGAATATAAAGCAGGACTGGACAAGAAAATAAAAGAAGAAGAAGCAAAGCTTAAGAAACTTGCTATATCAATGTCCGAAGTACGTAAGAAGTGTGCTAAAGTGCTTGAAAAAGAGATTGCAGAGGCACTCGCCGACCTTAATTTCCTACAGGTGCAGTTTTCTATAGAAGTGCGTAACCTTGATGAGTATACAGCACATGGTACTGATGAGATAGAATTTATGTTGTCTGTAAATCCTGGTGAAGATTTAAAGCCTATTGGAATGGCAGCATCAGGAGGTGAGCTTTCAAGGATAATGCTTGCAGTAAAAGCTGTGCTTGCAGGGCATGATGAGATAAGTACACTTATTTTTGATGAAATAGATGTTGGTATAAGCGGAAGGACAGCACAAATGGTTGCAGAAAAAATGGCGCTTATAGCAAGACAACACCAGGTTATATGTATTTCACATCTTGCACAAATAGCGGCAATGGCAGATGCACATTACCTTATAGAAAAGACTAATAGTGATTTACACACAAGCACACAGATAAGGCTGCTTGGTTCTGGAGAAGAAGCAGAAGAACTTGCAAGGATACTTGGAGGGGCGCAGATAACAGAAGCTGTAATGAATAGTGCAGAAGAGATGAAGAGGCTTGCAGCAAACTTGAAAAAAGAGATGAAATAGTAGTTTTAGTTAAGCAGATATCTGCAATCCGTATTATATGCAGGCAGGCGTTGGCTGCTTGCCCAATAACAAACTAACCTCATTGCTGCTTTGCTTAGCATGGTAAACCAGACCCAGTGCTTAAGAAGCGTGTATTTTAAAGGATTTACTTAATGAGGTTAAATTTTATAAATAACTTATCAGATTAGTTTGCATACAGACTGGATTATATAATTTAAAAACCTGTTTAATATTTCTGCCTTTGAGGTTTTCTTATTTGTAGATAATATTTATACTATACCAGGTTAAAAAGTTATTTCTTAACATTTCTTTATGGGACATATTTCTGGTGAAATGCGAATATAAAAGGTACAACTGGTACATTATATATTATGTATGGTGGGCCCTTTTAAGTTTTTATACCTGGCCGTTGTAGTGGAGG
>VSNJ01000158.1 GCA_009774235.1 Lachnospiraceae bacterium | reverse complement strand
ATGAATTTACATATTCACTTTCAACACAATTAAGTATTGTCTTTTCTATATGAAATTTATCGTTTATTGTTTTTTTAGTAAAACCATACATTGGATCTGTCACTCCAATTTCACTCCTGGGACTCCATATCACCTGTACCACAGGTCTTCCAACAAGTGCTGCTTCAACCATAGTAGAAGATATATCTCCAACTACTACCCATGTTTCTTTCAAATCAAACATCAAAGAACTATTTTTACTTATTTTTTCTTTAAAAATATTATATTTAGATGTAATTTTTTCTGATGGATGAGGACGGTAAACAAATTCTAAATTATTCTTCTTACATATATCATATACAGTTTCGGCAATTTTAAAATAACCATCACCCTCTTTTTTATTATAATTTAAATATTGGTTACCCAGAAATAACACTTTACGTTTATTTTTAACTGGAACAATATCCAAACGAAAAGGATATCCTATTACTTTAATATCTGTATCTTGTTTACCGGTATATTTTAAATAAATATCTTTAATATATTCTGACCATACCCAGAAATGCCTGGCTGAATCTGCAGTCTGTAGTTGTTTAAATGAATCAATATTATATATTCCATGTTGTATTATTACAACTGGTACATTAATTTCCTCTGCAGCTGCTTTAATAGCACGCTCAATAAACATCTTATCATTACCAAGAATAACTACACGTATATTATTCTTCTTTATATATTTCTTTATTTTATCAACTGCTTCTTTTGTATACTTCATATTATGGGTTTCAAATCCTTTATCAATAAGGTCATACCAGTGATGAGCAAAGTAAACCTTTATGCCTTTTATTTTTGATACTTGTTTATATTTTTTTAAAGAATTTGTTACTACTATAAAATTATAAAATTTAACATGGTATTCAATTATTTCTTTAAATTTAGTTTCCCATATAAGTATACATGGTCTGGTCTTTGATTTATTATATAAGATACTTTCAAATAAATTTAAAAAATCCTTTATTAACTGTTTAGGCTTTAATCTGTTATTTTTTATTGCATCTGGGTAAGATTCTGTATAATATTTACCACGGCCTAAACGCTGGAAAATAAAATAATCTTGATAAAAGTCCTCAAACTCATATTTCATAATATCCACTCTCATTCTATTTTTTATTGTATTTCTCTTTCTATACAGTTAAAAAAACAGTCCAGGCAAACCATAACCATCTTCTAAATAATCTTTTACAACATATCCCAGGTTAAAATAGTATCTTCTTCAAGATTCCTTATTACTTTACGTCCTTTTACAATTTCTGCATACTGTGGGGAAATGCCAGTTCCAGGACGCTTTGCCATAATATCTTCTTCTTTTATAATTTCACCAGCCTTCATATTTCTAGTAAGTACCAATGATCTTCTTGCTTCTCTTCTTGGAATAATTTCGCAATCTAATAAAGTCTTTTCAGCACAACCAAGTACTGTATCAATCAACTTAAAATTATTAATTGCCTTTTTAAAATCTTCTGGCTCACCTGCATGATAATGGTCATTACCCTGCAAGGTCTTGTCAAGAGTAAAATGTTTTTCAATTACTTCTGCTCCAAGCAAATAAGCTGTAGCAAGAGTCATCATTGTATCATCAGGTACAACATGGTCAGAATAGCCAATTCTTATATTAGGAAAATCTTTCTTTAAAGTTTCAATAATTCTAAGATTTGCATCTTTTGGACATGTAGGATAAGAAAGTACACAATGTAAAATTACAATATCTTTACAGCCACTTTCTTTAAGTGTCCTTACAGCTATATCAACTTCTGATAAATAAGATGCACCAGCCGAAATATAAACAGGCTTACCTTTTATACCAATATGGCGGATAAATGGAATATTAGAAATATCAGAAGAAGAAATCTTATAAAAATCAACCATATCCTCAAGGTAATCACTAGATGCATAATCAAATGGCGTAGATGTAAAATCCATACCTTTTGCATGTGTATACTCACATAATTCGCTATATTCCTCTTCACCAAAACTATCATACTTTAAAAAAAGTTCATACTGGGTCTTCGATGGCTCTTTAGTTGTATCCCAGTATGCCAGGGAATTTTTAGAAACAATAGTCTCGGCTTTATAGGACTGGAACTTTGCACAGTCAATGCCAGCTTCCGCTGCCTTATCAATATAAAGCTTTGCAGCCTCCAGCGGAGTAATACCCATTACTTTAGCAGTATCATAAAAATTAACACCCATCTCAGCAATTATATATGGTTTTTTCATTTTAAATTTTCCTCTCTTTATTTTATAGTGCATTAATCAAGCTCATTATACGTTTACGCCCACCACGGAGATCATGGCTAAGCAACATATTTTTAAATCTTTCTCTTGTTTCTTTTGACATAGAAAGGTACATTTTCAAATTACTTTCAATAATTTCATCTGCAGGGTCCAGTCCAATATATGTAAAACCATTCTCATTACACACAAAACCATGCTTTTCTTCCCTTTCGTTTTGTGCCATAGAAATTGATGGAATACCAAGAATAGCTAATTCATAGCCTGTCCTTCCCCTGGACGTAACACCTATGTCACAACTTGACATAAGTTCTGGCATATTACTTACATCATGGAACACTTCTATATTGTTATATTTATTATAATCCATTAATTCATCAACGTTATATTTTGCCCGTCCAAGAACAACTACAAAATGATATTCCTTGTACTCTGGTTTACATACCATTGAAAGTAAACGGTCAGAATAATTTTGTGGATCTGCTCCACCAAAAGATATAAATACCTTTTTGACTTTATCCCTGATTTCGATTGGTTTATAAAACATAAAAGTTTTTCCACTTATATAATATTTTTCACCAGCATAAACTTGTGGATAATTACTTTCATGGAATAATGCATTAAAAACAAGATCTGCTTTAATTGCACCTTCCCCATCATCTTCAAAATTCACAATTTTAGCATGTGGAAGAACTGAACGCAGACCAATCATATAATCTATTGAAGTTGTAAGAATATCATTAATAAAAATAGTATATCTTTTTTCTTTGCACTTCTCAAAAAGTTCTGCTATACCATTTACAGGAACAAGTTTATGTGTAGTTTTTCCAAACACATTTAAATTAGTCTGGTTAATATCATAATATATATCAGGCTTTACATAAAATTCATCTGCAAGTTCAAGTGCCCTGTATATATGTCCCATTCCACGTTTATTATTTCCATTCACATAAATAGCAACCTTCTGTCTGTCCAGGACAGCTGCAACATTACGAAGATCTTCAAATGTATCAATATCCTGGGACTCATTTTTTGAAACTTCGTATACATCAACTTTTGTACCAATCCGTGTTTTTGGTGTTACTACCGAAGCCCTTGAAATAACAAATGCACCAGTTTCTATATAATAAGGAGGCAGATATTGGCGGTTCAGGCGTTCACTATAACTTGGAATTTTCTTTCCATCCTTTTCAATCCATGAAAGATGTGGAGCATTAATTACAGAAATAACTGTATCAAGATTATTATCTATAGTATATTTAATAGCAGCATCTAATGTAGAAACATGAAGTGTTGGTGAAGTTGGCTGCATAGTAATAATATAATCCCAATTACCTTCTGGTATTGCATCTGCAATAACTGCATCCAAAGTTATTGCATCTCCACAAAGAGAAGAATCTCTCCATTTAACTTTTATTCCCATCTGCCCAGCAATAATTTTTACTTCTTGTGAATCAGTTGAAACAATAACATCTGTAATATATCTGGATTCCAATGTATTCTTAATTGAATAATAAATAAGAGGATGTCCTCCAATAATACGGATATTTTTATTTGGAATACCTTTAGAACCAGCTCTTGCCGGAATAACTGCCAAAATTTTCATTTTCTATTTCCTCCGCATGAAAAATATAATATTACTTCTATATTTATAAATAAAAACTAAACCAATAAGACAGTACAATAAAAATATTGCATATCTAATCCAAAGTAACCCAACTATAATATTTGCTATTAATGCCAGGCAAATGCTTATACCTGCAATAAATATTATCTTCTTATTATTGTATACATGGGACATGCCTATATTTTTAACAATCAATATATGCAAAACCATTAATACAAAATAACTGGCATATGTTGTATATGCAGCTGCTATATAACCATATAAAGGAATACAAATTGTATTTAGTACATAATTAATAATAACTGCAATAACACTAGCTAACGCCATCCGCCCAGTTTTCTTCTCATACTGTTCCACATTTACATACATACAATATATAAATTGCAAAACACAACTTGCTGCTACTGGTGGCATAACATATTTAGCTTCCATATAAGATGGTCCACCCATTATATATAACAGTTCAGGAATAATTAATATTGCACCTCCAGCAGCATATGTAAAAGCTCCAACATAAGGAACAGATATCTGTTTTATAACAGAGTAATTTTTTTCAGATAATTTCTGGCCTAACCATGGGCTATATGCACTGTTAATTGAAGTTACCAATATTGAAACCAATGTTCCACAAGTATAGGCCAGGCTATATAATGCAAGTTCTTCTAAACCACACATTCTATTTATCATTACCCTGTCCATACCACTAAGTAAATTCATTGATAACAAATGTGGAATATATGGCAATGTAAATGGAAGTGCATATTTCCAATATTTAATATCTGGTCTGGATTTTTTAATTATACAATAAATAAACAACAGACCACCAACTACTGCTACAGGAAGTACATATCCTATTGTCCTTCCCATCAGATGGTCTGGCATACAATATACAAGTAAAACAGAAAGCACTGATGTTGAAACTGATACTGATACACTTATAGCAACTGTTAATTTGTACTTATAATTAAACCTTTCCATTGTCTGGAATATATTTATTACTGGATAAAACATAAGGTATACAAACATACATGAAATATATTTAAAGTCCATTGATAAAAAAACAGACAATGAAGACCGGAAAATACATGCGATTATATACCATATACCAGTTGATAATGTACTAAGAAGAATCATAGATGTAACATAATTATCTAAATCATCCTTAAAATCAAACTTTGCTCTTATTAATGAAGCCTCTAAGTTTAACGAAACTACTACCAGTATTATCCCTGTCCATGTTGAAAAATTATTAAATGAACCAAATTCAGCTTTAGTTAACATTCTAGTAAAAATTGGTGTTGTAACCAGTCCAATACTCCTAACAAAAAAATTACTTATTGTAAACCATATACCAGAACTTATTACATTATTTTTTAACATTAATGCTCCTTTTAAATCTATGAAAATTTCAACTCTGCAATTTTCATAGACCGGTTATGTGTCATTACCAAATAACAATATATAATTATAGAAGACAGACTTAAAAATGGTGTAAAAATGAACATGGAGAATGATGTTGTACCCATTAGCAAAAATCTTACATAAATAAATATTCTTAAATATTGTCTTCTGTTAACTGCAGTTGAAAGCTTATTGATACAAACAGAAAAAAATACTGCCATTAGGACTGCATATATAACCGGACCAATATACCCAAAATAATATAACATAGCAGCAAAACCACCTTCTGTATATCTGTATCCTGCTCTTAAATATGAATCCACTATTCCACTTGGTAATGATACATACATCATTTTATATATACCATAAGCTGAGCCTATATTATCGTAAACGTCACCTGGTGCATTAAAAAAAGAAATTATTTCATCACCAAATTCTAGAATATGTAACTCATTACCATTAAATAAATCAAATATTCTCCACCATAACTGCCCCTGTGCTGCAATTCTTCTTGTAAAGTAAATCCATATTGACCCACTATATGTAATAGACTGTATACCTAGGGCAACCAAAAGAATTACCATAAAGGAAATGCCAATACATATAATTATTTTTTTCAGTTTGGTTCTGCTTGTATGGATTTTTATATAATCAGATAATATAATTAAAAACATATAAAACATCTGAAAGAACATCCCAAACTTATTGCCTATCCAGACATAATATAATGCAGCTGTAATAACACAAATAATTCCAAGCCTTCTTTTATTACCTTTGGAAGATATAATATGAATATAAGGAAAAACCATTAACCGTGGAATTTCTGTTTCTATATGTTTTAAAATACCTGTCACCCCATAATATCTTGCATAAGCTGCTCTTTCTAAATGGTATAAAAAGGCTGGATGTGGCAATACATATATGAAACACAACATAATACAAGCCAGTACACATATTGTAGCTATTGTCATAACTTTATCTACTGTTTTGTTTTCATACGCCAGATTAGAAGTTTTTATTTTTACACCATATTTTAATTCAATAATAAGAATAACTTTAAAAAGAATCCAGTATGACATAGCAAATAAAGGAAGCGAACCTGTATACCTTGCATTAATTCTCAACTCATTTAGATAAAATGTACTAAATTCTATAACAGTACATGATAAGACTGCAGATGTAGCCACAAAAAGAATATAAAAATACTTTATAAAAAAAACACTGGTATACTTAAGAATAACAAACCAATATGAAAAAAATACCAAAACAGATATAACAGAAAATACTGGTATATCATGAAAAATAATACATATTATGAAAACCATTAAACTTATCATATCTATTCTAAAAGTATTTTTTCCTACAATTACTCTTTTCATATAAAAACTCAATATCCTTTCTACCTTTATATAATTTTAGAATCTAATACAAATAATGCTGCAACATCATCAATAAATTTTCTTTTTTCATTTATAATCATCTGGCGGTATTCAGAAAAATCGTTTATACATTTATCATAATTGCTAATACATGTTTTAATTATTTCATGTATTATTTCTATGTTTTCTATTTTATCTTCAATTTTATATTTGGCTAGAATTGGTATATCTGTACTATTAAATGCTGCACCTCTTAATCCAGTTATTATACAACATCCAAAAAAAGCTGTTTCCCTTGGAATCCTGTCTTTTCCTGGATGGTTTCCAAAATCAACATATACTTTTGCTTTTGACATAGCTTCTATCATCTGGCTGTTTGACATTCCTTCTAATGGCACCCACGTATATTCTTTAACTGAATTTATTAATTTTTTTGTAAAACTATATCCTTTTTTGGGATTATACAAAATAATATCTTCTTTATCACACTTATTTATAAATGTGTAATTTAAATAAGCATCATTAATATAATCTGATAAATAATGTATCTTGCTGTCATGTACACTGATTTTATCATGTAAATATTCATAAGCATATTGGGATTGTACACAATGTATACATTTTTTAAACAATATTTTATTTCTATTGTGCTTTATTGTCCTATATAGCTTTCTTAAAAATCCACATCCAGATTTTTGAAAACCATAATAATTATCAACACTTAACCACCAAATAATAATATTACCAGAATACGTTTTTAATTTAAAAATAAAATCTATCTCTGTTTCTGGAACAATAATTGTTGTATCATCTTCTATTATATCTGAAACAGGATTATTATACATTAACTCAAATTTGTTTTTTACATTAGAACCATCATACTTTTCTGTATAATACATTAATGCATTAACGGACATTTTTCTCATTTGATAACATAACTGTTGCAGCAGCTCTGTTCCACCTGTTGCAGCATGGGTAGATGAAATAATATATATTTTCATATTCTTTTTATCTCCTGTTTCTTTATTTTCAAGCACAAACCAGCCACAGAGAACAGTTTTTGTTTCATTAACTGTGTTAAAATCCACAGATAGCAATAATACAAATTACTACTAACTGCTTTTCTTGTTATTTTTTTAGAACCTGCTATATTATTAATAATATTCCAAATTTTGTTTAATTCTTCTTTTTCTTTTCCATACTGTAAATACAAATTAATTGCCAGCCTGGTTAAATAAGTAAAAAAAATATTTTTGTTTTCTTCTGTACTCATGTACTTTTTCCAACTTTTTAATACCTGTGTGCTATATAACCCAAAATCATTAATATAATATTTATTATTCTTAAGTGAAGTACTTGTATTAGCACGCCTGTAATAAATATATACACTTTTCGGTAAAAGTTGTACACTCTTACATTTGCTTATATATTCAATGTTGAATAAACTATCCTCATGACCAAATTTTAAATTTTCATTAAACGTAATATTATTACTTTCGATAATGTTCTTTTTATAAAGACAGTTCCATAAATGCAAAGCACAATCATCCTGTTTTATATTTAAAGATAATTTATATAATTCTGTTCCTCTTGCAATCTTATTTTTATAACTTCTAATTACCTTTTTTTTAACATTGCCAGTTTCATCAATAAGATATAATTCTTTTCCAGCAATTACCATATCAATACCATATGTAGTATTCATACCATTTACTAAAACTTTGTATATCTCTTCATTAAAATCATCATCCTGGTCTATAAATGACACATATTCTCCCGTAGCTTTTTTCAATCCAGCATTTCTTGCAGAACAAATACCACCATTAGTTTTATCAATTACAATAATTCTAGAATCTTGCATTGCATATAAATTACATATATTTAAACTTCCATCATTTGAACCATCATTAACCAAAATCAATTCTATATTTTTATAAGGTTGTTTTATTAGTTTTGGTATTATAGTTTTTAAATAATTTTCACCATTATAAACTGGTATAATTATACTTATTTTCATATTCTCTGCCCTCAAATATAGTTTTTATCCAATAAGTTAATGAATATTTATCATAAATATTTTCAGGAAGCATTTTATATTTACTCTCTACAAATGCATATGGAATAACTGGATTTTTTCTATCTACAATAAGTATATTATTCTCATCATAGAAATCATAGTTTTTAATATTTTGATTAGTAGTAATAAGCTTTTTCCTCATTCCATGGGTTTCAATTGTCCTCATTGTAAGTCCAGACTGGTTACCCAGCTCCAGATCCACTATTATTCTTGATTGGTTTGTTATTTTTTTTACTTCCAGCTGAGATGTCTGTTTATAGTAAAAATCATCTATTTTAGCATTTGTTAAATTTTTTCTAATATATTTTCCTCTATAAAAGTGTAATTTTGATGGAAGAAAAAGCCTGAAAAAATATTTATAATTATTTACATCTGCAAATTCTTTAATACTAT
>VSNJ01000157.1 GCA_009774235.1 Lachnospiraceae bacterium | reverse complement strand
AGATGGGGATAAGAGACAGATCTTAAGTGTTTCTATTTTTTCACCTGTTATTGCATTATATTTTATTAATTTATCTTTATCTGAAATAAATAAAACAGAATTATCTTCATTATAATAGTAATAAGAATCTTCACTATACTCCATAACTACATCTGAATTATTAATATTATAATGTTTATTCTCATATGTGCTATAGTCACGTATACTAAAATATCCGCCTCCTGGAATATCTATTGTAAGATTTTCAAAAGATGAATAACCCAGGTCCATAATTGATGAACGGTTTTTACATACCATTTTATCTGCATCAAATATTTCAAATACTTTTTGTATCCCACTCGCAAACCCCATAAAAAAATTGTCACCAGAATTAGAACAGGTATACCACTTATCTGGAAGCTGTTCTTCATTATTAAAAATAGAACAGCTTTGCACATCTTCCCTGCCAGATGAACTCCTGTTATATATGCGGACTGCCCTGCCCCAGTAATCACGCAGGCACGCATATTTATCATCTATATATACAAAATAAAAAGGCTCTTCATTACCTTCCTGTGTATTTATAAGGTTTTTACCCTCTATATCATAGAAATATATTGTTCCATTTTCACAAGATACCCCCAGGCATCCTCCACCTGTATATATTGAAATAATATCAGATGCAAATGTATGCTCCCATAGTGAATCTCCTGATTTATTATCTACCTCATATAACTTGGCACCATGATAGTAAAAACAAGTTTCCTTTTCTGATAAAGCCATTGTTTTTAAGTCCCACTCTGCATCACAAAGATAATTTTCTTTACCCTTATCTATATTATATTCAATAATATGCTTTAATCCTGCTTCATCATCAGTCCTTAAAAAACACATTTTATAATCCGCTGAAAATAAAATCCCCTCACATTTTCCATACTGGTTTACAAATACATTAGTTCCTGATTTGGTATCTATAAGCAGAATACCATTTGTCCCTGATGTACTTGCTGATAATGCAGCTGTTGAACTGTCTGGACTTACAGCATATAATGTATATTCTATATCATGGCCAAGACTGCAGTTTAATATGTTCTCCCCTTCCATATTAAATGAATAGAGGTTTCCTTCTTCATAATCTACTGCTGTTACCAGGTCTTCATTATCACTTACTACTAATTCAGAGACTTTTTCTGCCTGGAAATTTACTTCACCTGTATACACATCTATAGATGTAAGACCAGCCTCTCCTGCATATATAAGAGTCTTGCTGTCAGAAAGCAGCCATGAACATCTTGTATAACTTGAGTAATATGACCTGTCCAGTGAACCTGTACTGTATGAAGCAATTTTTTCACCACTTTCTAATGAATATATATCTGCATATCTTTGCAGCATATTATTAGCTGCAGAATAATATCTTTCAATAAGAAGAAGCTTCTTATCACTGCTTGCCTGTACCTTAGTATCATAAGCTTCCTGTTCCATGTCAAAAAGCCTGTCTATCTTATAACCTGTACTGAAATCATATACCCCCAATGCTGTTGTAAGGTATCTCATAACACTTTCTACATATGGTCTTTCTGGGTTGTCAAGGTTTTCTGGAAGAGCTTCAAGTGCCAGCATTGCTGCTGTCTTTCTGTCACCATTGTTATATGCTTCGTCAGAATATTCTGCAAGGTAATATGACTGCCCTTTAAGTGTCTGCTGCATAGAATTGCCAAGCGCAGAATATGCCTCTTCCAGCTGGATATTTTTTCTTGCAACTATTATAGCAAATGTTCCTATTGAAACGGTAACAGCAGTAGCTACCGTTGTAATAAATTTACGCTGCCTTTCTTTTTGTCTCTGTTTTAAATCGTCATAATCAACTTCTAGCATATCAGCCAGAAAACGGAATTTCTCACGTTTAAGGTTTCTTAATATCTGGGCTTCTGACTTTCCCCTTATATCAACCGCAAGAGGTTCTATTGATATTATTTCACCATCACGTTCAACTTCTGTAAGTATCTTTGGAAAACTTTCTGCTGGCTCACCTTCTACAAGAACAACAATAATTTTTTCACGTCCACGTATTTTTATAAAATACTCAACTTCTTCCATACACCAGACAGATTCTTTAAACCTTTTTGTACAGATTACTATAAGCCACTCTGTTTCATCAAGAGCTCTCTGGATAATTGCAGATAAATCACTTGCAGCTTTTAATTCTTCTGAATCACGGAATATCTTGCCCATGTTTTTTTTGCCTAAAGACTTTGCAAGTTTATATGGCACACGGTAATGTTCTATATGTTTATGTATCTGCATTGCTACTTTTTCATCAATGCCTCCATGACGGTAGCTGACAAATGCTGTATATTTCATATAAATAACTATGCCTTTCTGGTACTTCTCCTACACTTCTTTATATGTCTTAAAAAATATATCCCTGCGTACCACATATATATCATGCAGGTCATCTTCACGTACCACCAGAAAATCACCTTTAAGCCCACGGTAATATTTTGTTTCATCCCAGGATGTAAATACCTTTACATTCTTTTCAAGTTCTTTGGCAAGAACCGTACTCTGCCCCGTCGCAACACAGGTCTTCATATATTTCATAAGCTGGTATACATTACCACATATATTATCCCTTACAGTTGGTGCATATTCCATCACCATATCGGGTTCACCTTCTACATATTTATAAGTTCTTTCAAACTTTTCTTTACGTATAGGATATACTTCACCTTCTATTCCTATCATAAAGTACAATCCATCTTCTACTTTTAAATTCACATCACCTTCAAGTGTACGTACAAGTATTGGAGTCCCTTTTTCTATAAAATCACATGCATCTGTTACACCAACTATTATATCTTTCTTCTGGTATCTTTTTAAACCAAAAGTATCAACATCATGTGTTTTTGCATAAATAATTTCAAAATCATTATAATACTGGTTAATCCTGCTTATAAAATATTCTTTAATATCTGTCCCGCCTGTTTTTTCACTAAAAAGCCTGGCAGATATAAAACCACCTGCTTTGGTAAGATGTCCTCCTCCATTGCCAACTCCGCTGCATAAATATTCTGCAAGTTCATTTGCCTTTATTTCTTTTATACAGCTTCTTACAGACAATTTATACCCGCCTGGATTAGGGTTAAATGCAACACAAGTATCTACTTCTTCCACCTGTATTACAAAATCACTTATTATACCCAGTATATTAGGGTCACACTGCTTTGCCTCTATTACAGAAAACCTGTTTTTATTACAATAAACCTGTTTTGTAAGTGCAACACTTGCTATATCCAGTTCATTTAAAGACAAATTCGTATTCATAAGTTTAAAAAGAAGCTGTTCATTTTTATTAAGGCTGTCCCTCATATCCTTATCTAATGGATGGTATATTTCTTCAAACTGGTTTGTATCATTATACAAGCCATAATATAGTGCAGTAGAAAGATTAATATCAGAATCAATATCAAAGCCCACAGCCTTTAACAAATCCCATACAACTGTGGCACAGCTTCCAAGCCCGCTTCTTATATAATAATTCTCATTCTGCATAATACCACACTGGTGATGGTCTATCATAGCAACTGTTTTTGCTTCTAATTTTGTAACATTACCTGCACCATACTGGCAGTCTGTTGTTATAAGAATATCACACTCTGGCAGCTTTCCCACATATTCCACAGGTATCCCAAGTTCATTAACCATCATAATAAGATTAGGCTTTGTTATACGGTTATGCCCTGTATAAATAAAATTCACTTTCTGTCCACGGCTGTAAAAATATTTATATAAAGCATATCCGGATGCTAATGCATCTGCATCCGGATTATCATGGCACTGGATACAAATACTATTGTATCCATGAAATTTTTTTAAAAATAACCTTTCTTCCTTTAAAGGTATATTAGTAGTTCCACTATCACTTTCATCAATTTCTAAAACAATACGAAAATCTTCATTCATGTAAAATTCCTCTTAAACTAATTATGCACTATTTATTATACTGCCAGATTGCAGTATAATAAATCAGCTCTTAGCAATAACTACTTTCTTTCCCTGTCCTTTATTCTTAAACAGTTTTGTATATGGCTTAATTTTCACTGGTGGTACAGATATTTTACAGTTATTTACACCTTTTAATGCCTGGTTTCCAACTGTTTTAAGTTTAAGTGACCTGACAAGCATCTTACGCAGCTTGCTACAGTGTTTAAAAGTGGAATTTCCTATCTTTGTAACCTGGCTGTTAATAACAACAAGGCTAAGCTTTACACAATTTTCTAACGCACTTGCACCAATAACTACCTTTGCAGCACTTGCACCAAACATACTGCCTGTATCAGGACTATACTCTAAAACAATATTTTTGCCATTCTGCCTTATTGAAAGTTTCTTATTATTATTTTCACTTTTCTTCTTTCCAACCTTAAACTTTGTCAATGAAGTACAGCCTTTAAATGCTCCCTTGCCAATATTCGTTACAGTATCTGGAAGTTTCACTGACTTAAGCGCAGTACAACCTTTAAATGAATTTTTACCTACTGTTGTTAATCCTGAAGCGAATTTTACTTCCTTTAAGTTTGTGCACCCTTTAAATGCTTCATTACCTATTGTTTTAACATTATTTCCAATTTCAATTTCCTTAATATTTTTATTACTTTTAAATGCACCACTATCAATACTTATTACTGGATAATCTTTCCCTTTAATAGTTACTATATTAGGAATTTTTACTTTACCATCTTCTGGGACATTTATACTTGATAATGAAACTGAAACTAAATCTTTATCAATCTTATATTCAAAACCATTTATTGTAACATTACTATTTGTTGTGTTATCCACATTTGAAGGCTTTTCTTCTGTATTTCCAGTTACTGGTATCTGGGTTGGTTCTAATGCTGGTTCTGTTGTCTGCACTGGTACTACAACTGGCATATCTGTCTGTACTGGTGTCTGTGTTGGTACTGGTGTCTGGGCTGGTGCCTGTGTTGGAGCTAATGTTGGCACCGCTGTCTGCGCTGGTGTTGTACCTGCTGGCATAACCCATATACCTGTACCTGGTGTACCAGATGGTTTAGCAGTTGTGCCTGGTGCTGGAGTTTCTGTACCTCCTGGAGTCTGTGTACCATCCGGGCCAGGATTAGTTCCTGTACCTTCCTGGTTTTTATTCCATTTAGCATAAAGGATTATATCTGTATCTGCTTTATCTTTATCAAAATCCCAGATATTAAGACAATCTTCCTCCTTATACCAGCCTGCAAATGTATATCCTTCTTTCACAGGGTCAGCAGGTTTACCAATAATTCCATAAACAATATCTGTTATGCTATCTACGTTACTTCCGCCATTACTGTTAAAAATAATTGTAACAGTTTTTCCTTCTTCTATATTATAACTTGCATATATTCCATCAATTCCAGCTGGTACAACTGATGGACCACTTTTCATCCTGATATAATATTCCCCTGGCTCTAAACCTGTAATTGTACTATCTGTACACTGGCTGTAAGTGCTGTTATCACTAGAAAATTCCATTGTATCCTTAAGTCCTGATAATGTACCATCAGCCTTTTCCTTCACAGTTTCATCTGTCTTAGACACACCTGTTACAGAATCAACCTTAAGCATCTCATCCTTTGCTATATCTAAATAAGAAGCACCAACTTCTGTATTTGTATCATCATATACTTTTACGCTTATCCTGTTATCTACATCAGTGCTTAATAAATTATATTCACTACTCCTTGTTGCTGGCAATGATGTATTAAGGCTGTTATACCATTCATATGTATAATCTATATCAGAATAACCAGTAGTATATGCTTTTAATGATATTGCACTTCCACTCACTACCCCTGCTATCTGTACTTTAACAGCCTCTGTAGCATTAAATGTATTGTACAAAGAAAATGTACCATCAATGGCATCTAAAATTTTTGCTTTTTCACCATTAATATATACATCTGGATTCTGGTTAAAGTAAACTGGTCCAAAATCTTTCATATTAACATATGCTGTATATTGCCTGCCATTATTATATCTGCCTGTTACCCTGTTACCTGTTTCATCAAGCCATGTAACAGCTACATCATTAGATGTAGTGCTTTTCCCTTCTGTTTCCACTTTAAGCACAGCAGAAGTATCTGGTATTGCACCTGCTTTTGGTTCATCAATACTATAAACTTCCATTTTAATTGAAGGAACTACTTCTATATTTATTGGTTCTCCAAGTGCTGATGAATAAGTTGGATTGGTTCCGCTGCTAATATTCTCTGCAAATACATACATTTTGTAAAGACCTGTTTCCATACCACTTGGAATACAGAAGTTAAAACTTGTTGCATCATAATCCGTTACTTTACCAGCACCATTTCCATAATACATTACTTCATTATCCTGTGATGTAATTAATACAGAAATCTGGCTTGCACCTTTATAAACTTCTGTTAATGTTTTATGGCTGATTTTAAAAGTATATGGATTAGTGTAGCCATCCGCATCTTCATATCCTGTAACAGCTGTAATTTTACCACCCTCAACACTTGCTTCCATACTGTTCTCCCCACAAAATGGGTCTTTCACTGCATAAAACCAGCCTGATACTGGTGAAGAATCCCCTACTTGTGCAACAGCTCCTTGCCTGTTAAAACTTTGGGCAGATGATAATACCACCTCTTTCTCATCTGCAATATTTGGTGGCAGGCTGGTACCAACAAACCCCATGTTTACATCCTTTATCTTTTTTCCAGACCCGCCTGATGATGTTTCTTCTGCACTTACTGGCATAACTGGTGCAATACTAAGTACAAGTGCTATACTGACTAGCATTGACACTCCTTTTCTCATCTTTGCTAACACTCCATACTTCATAGTAATACCTCCTTAATAATAACAAAACTGGCCTTATACGTTTTACATCCATACAGTAATGGAGCCATAATTATCCTATATAATATATTACTAGAAATATCCAGAAAAGAAAAGCCCAAATTTCAATTTATAGGGTATCTTTTAATTGCAGGCTTTGGACATTGGACATTTATGGGTTCTACACATGTTATATTATAATGGCACACAACAATATATAAAAACATCATGGTTCATTTATATATAAACCATGATGTTTCTACATTATAACCATATAATAACTATAAAAAATTACTGGGTAGTTTTCCATTTATCTTTTCTACTATTTTTCTCCCTTAAATATGCGTTAATATTCATAGGAGGCAAAATAACAGGTGCAATATTGGCGTTCACTGTATAAGTTGAAACTATTGCCCGTATAAATGGGAATAAAATAGCAACTGCATTTGTTTCAAAATCCTGTATTCTCTGGTCTTCTGTTTCTAAACAAAAAAAACCTTTTATTTTCACAGACATTTCAAATGGATAATTCTTTTTTTCTGCATTATTAAAAATATATGCACAAAGCTCAACTTCCATTCTTTTATTATCTTCACTAAAATACGATTGTGTATCAAAATCAAAATCCACAGAAATACTATCATCACATGCTGTGTATGATTCATTTGCCAAATAATGTATTTCTCTTACTATATACTTTTCAAATTGTAAAACACTTTTATATTTATGCTCTGTCATGCAGCTTCTCCATAATTTTCAGTAAAAAGATTTAATCTGGTAGAAACAGATATAGTAGTTTTTATTCTTATTTCTGTACTATCAGATAATTCAAAGAAATCCTTTTCTTTACCTTTATATAGCCATTCTTCAAACGCTTCACCTGTAAAATATCCTTTAGGTACTTCAATACTTCCTCTTTCTCTGATTTCTTTTACAATTTCGTCTGCAAATTTAATAGCCATAATTCTACCTCTCTAATATAATTGATTATTAATAGCAAGTTTAATACCTTTTCCTCCGCTACAATCTAAAACAGTTTTAAAATTTTCTACTATCATTTCACTTTCTCTACGAATATAAAAACCTCTATGTCTATAAATATTACTGGACTGGTTTTTAAATGTACTCCTTTTACCTGCAAATATCTGGTCAATAGGATATTCCTTTTCTAAAACAAAACCATCATCCCTGGCAAAACGGTATGCAATATTTATATTAGTAGTCCAGGATTCCATTCCAGAAAACATATACTTCCCATTTTCATATGGTGTATTAATTCCTCTATATAATGTTATTGCCATCTTATCTGTTTTCTTTACATATTTCAGATAATTATACATAGTTGCATAAGTAACTACTTTTTGTTTTATATAACAACGTATCATAAGAATCTGCTCTGTTTTACTCTCTTTTTTAATTAGTCCCAATATTTTTTCTTCTAATTCTTTATTAAATGTAAATATATTATTTGTAGCTTCAAGAGACATAGCAGCAAGTTTTAATTTTATCATTCCTATGCCATTAATACTCTGATACCAGCCATTATTCCCAAAAAAAGCTTCCTCTAATCTCCACTTTTCTTCTTCATCCATAATATCGTTTAATAAACTATTAGCTAATCTATTATTAGTTCCTTTATAACTGGCAAGTTTCTCGTCAAGTATATGATAATCTGGCAATACTTCTTCAAATGTTCCTTTTGGTATCCTATATCCGAATGCTTCTTCAATCATTTGCCAATATCCAGTTAACTCATACAACAATTACATAGGCTAATATATATATTAACAGTCCCTTTAATTGTTTTCAAAATAAATATTCCTCCCTTACATATTAAAATACATAATATTTGTATTTTTTCATAATATGCTATTTACTAATAAATATCAAAAATATTTTATACACCTGCATTTATTACACAAAAAAATATATTTATATAACAAACCATTCTGCCAAATAATTTACTTGCCATATTATATCCTTTATAAATATACCAGCTTATTACACTTTTCCAATTAATTATAGGTTCATATTAACCATAAAACCTGCTTAAAATTGTATTTTTAAGTTATATATTGTTTTTCCTTGTCTTAAAGTATACCATAATCCACACATTTATCAAGCCATAATAATTTTATTTTTGTCTGTTTATTTGATATAAACGCATATAAAATATAATAAAAAAGCAGGATTTTTGTAACTAAAAATAAAAAATACAAGATATAGTTTTTAATAAATTAAATTTTTCTATATCTTGCATAATAATCCCCATGCCGCACCTTTTGCGGCTCAAATAGCATAGCAGTCCAAGCCT
>VSNJ01000156.1 GCA_009774235.1 Lachnospiraceae bacterium | reverse complement strand
CCTCTGTAAGATATCTTTCTAATGCCCCTGTTAAACAGTTCAAATCATCTAATAAATCATTCTTTATTTCTAAATAAGTAAATTTATATAATATACCTTTTTTACATTTTCTCATTATATTTAAAATATTATAATACACAGAATCTATACCAGGGTATGAATTTCCATCCATATAATTAAGTTCTTCACTATATAATGAAATTTCAAATTCTTCCATTACTTGTGTTATTGACTTTATTACTTTTGATATTTCATTCTCAAAATCTATCCAGTTTTCTTTTCCATGCTTATTACACTTTTTAAAATAATAAAACCATATATTATTTTTAATAAGTGAATATAACTCATCTAATTTTGGATATTTTGTATAAATTATATTGTTCTCTTTTTTCCTGCTTTTATATGCATCTTCCAGAAAATCTTTTATTTCATTATTAATTTTCCAATCTGATAAAAAATTACTCTTATAAGAAATATATAATTTATCTATACCATTATATATTGGTATTACTTTTTCACAAAATTCTAAAAAATTAATATAACTTGTTGGCAATCCATGTGCAAGGTCAAATCCATTTCCTAATACTAATATATTCATGTTACATTTTTCTCCATTTTGTTATTTTATTGGTTATTTTCCGCATACAACCAATTTTTTTGACATTAACATATGCACATATAATTGTCAATGTATTTATCAAAATGATTAAATACTGATATTTTTTATTTAGCATACACCTGGTATTTAACTGTTATTGCTGCATCAGACATTCCCAATATAACCACTTATGACCATTAAAAGCAACTGCTAGATATCACATAGTTCTGATAATGTTCAATTTATCTTTACTAAAAATTTATTTATAAGGAAAATAATAAGCAGCAGTTGTAATGCCTTGCATATTTGAAAATTGTCTTTAAATAGTAAAAATGTACAAAGCTTATATTGCTCTGGCAAGTTCCAAATATTTTACCAAAAAGCAGCTGTTATGGATACGCTGGTGCTTAAGCCTTGTCCTTTAAGGCTTTATGCACCATTGCGTATCCATCCAAGCGGAAGCGGGCTGCTGTTGGTAAAATTTTGGAATTGCCAGAGCCACATAACTTGTGAAATATCTAATTTTCAAATCCATGTAAATCTGCCGTTTATAGGAAATTTTCTTAACCAAATGACATTGCATCCAAGTGGAAGCGTGCTGCCTGGGGTAAAATTTTGGAATTGCCAGAGCCAATAATTTTGTGTACTTTTTAATTTTCAAATACTCTCTTGAAATTCCACATAATCTATTGCAAATTTTATTAAAATATAATATTATTACTATATAAGTCCAGTGTTATTTTTTGTAAATTAAGATATACCGCCTTAAATACAAGACCCTTTAAACAAGGGTCTTAACTATTCATAGCACTTCTTTACCTGCACCAGCTATGAATAAAACAATATAACACGAATATCTTATATACATAAAATCACTGGCTGGCATTTTGTTTCCACAGTATTTTATAGAAAGGAATTTAAGTAATGAGAAAAAAAATAGCAGCACTTCTTACTGGCTGCCTTCTTCTACAGTCATTAACAGGCTTTGTTATACCATCACAGAAGGCATATGCTAAAACTGCAGAAGCCAGGATGCTTTCTGAATCACAGCCTGCACAAGTTTCCAGTCATGGAAAAAGGACTGCACAGGCAACTACAGGCAGCTTAGAAATAGAAGTACACCCTTTCCTTGAATACACAGGAAAAGTAACTATAGAATTCAATGGGGAAACAAAAGAACTGGATTTCGCCAATAAGTCCAGCTTCCTTACAGCACGTTTTAACAATGTAGCAGCAGGAGAACAAACTGTCACTATCAAAGCCGATAAATTTGCTACATATACACAAAACGTCACAACTGAACCAGGATGGATACATAAACTTCTTGTATGTGCACCAAAGATTAACACAGGCAAAGAAGGAACAAACCCTGGCTGGCTCCAGGCAGGTGATATCACTGGTGATGGTCAGATAAGCAGTGAAGATACTGACAGCCTCTTAAAATTAATCAGGGAAAATACTACAAACAAAAATTTTGACCTGAATAATGATGGCAAAACAGATATTGCTGATTTACAGATTATTGTGCAGAATATTGGTGAAAACCCACAGGAATCACTGGTTGAGAAATTATGGGTTTTCCATGAAGTAGCACCAGCCAATGGTACATCTGTTGTAGATGGTGATGCTTCCGCCCTGCTTGACAACAAAAGTGTTACATTAACACCAGCCAATGGAGCGGATATCTCAGAAAGCAGCCCTGTTGGTCTTGAATTTACACTTGCAGAAGATGGCAGCAATGCACCTGTAATAGGAGGAATGAAACTTCTGTCTTCCTATGAACAGGACAATGGTGAAACTATAAGTAATATTGAAAATGGTACTGTAAAACTTGAACTGGATAATGGAGGGACAGAATCATTTAATTTAGAAAACCAGGCTGGCAGCAGCACCAGGAAACAAAGCGCAAACTTTCTTAGGACTTCTGCAAGGGCAGCATCTGTAAGGACTGAATCTGATGGTTCCCTTATCCTGGATTTCGGCGGACAGATTGCAGTTAAAAGAGTAACCATTAATATTACTGGAGTAAGGAAAGCTAATAAAAAACTTGCCGAAATTGCAAAAGTAGAATTTGTCAATGATATGGACAAAAGAATTCCTGAGCCAGAACTTAACATTCCAGCCCTCGCAGAACCAGAACCTGGCAATGAACAGCTGTCTGTATCATGGTCTGCACAGAGCAATGTAACAGGATATGAACTCTATATAGAAGGTCCTGTTGGAAAAACAAAAGAAATAATGAGTGATATAATTAAAGTTCCAGGTAATATATACACTGTAAGTTCTATTAAAACTGAGTCACTTATAAACTTTGAAACCTACAAACTTAAAGTACGCTCTGTAAACGGTGACTGGAAAAGCCCTTGGTCAGATGAAAAAACAGGAACTCCAGAACCACAGGCAAAACCAGCTCCTCCAGACAATGTAAAAGTCACTGGAGGCCGCAGTTCACTTAACGTAACATGGAAAGACATGGATGATTCCAGCGGCTATATGGTTTATTACAAGAAAACCAGTGAAGCAAGTGACAATTACCATCCAGCTGTTGAAGGCTTTGTAGCTGACGAAAAAACAGGCGGTACTGGAATAATTAATGAAAATAGTTATAAAATTGAAAACCTTGAAGAAGATACTGAATATTCAGTTTATGTAACTGGCTGGAATACACTTGGATGGGGAAGCCCTTCTTTAAAATCTATTGGCAAGACAAAGAACTCTAACCCTCCAGAACTTCCAAATTATAAACTGCTAAACACTTCTAATGGTGAAGGCAAATTATCAGCCCATATTGTATCAGCAAGCTTTGGTGGGCATGGCGGGGCAAAGATGGTTGGAAGCACTCTGGATACAGAGCCAAAAAGCGCCCTTGGACTTGTAGATAATGATTATAATTCTTACTGGGTTAAAAATGACTGGGATGATGGTGTAGCTTATCAGGCAAATGACAGAGGAATGACTATAACACTTGATGCAAACTATAAAATGAATTTCATGGCATTTGCAGCATATGAAGAGGTTGCATCCCTTGAGACAGTAAGGATTGATTACTGGAATTCACAGGACAGTGAACAACATTCAGTTGGCTCACGTCTTATAAGAAAACTTGACAAAAATGAAAACCAGTTCTACATTGTTAAGTTTGACAATGCAATAACAGCTAATAAAATACGCTTATGCGTTGGCAGAGGATATACACGTGCTGAAATGAAAGTAGGTGAAATACGCTTCTATAACTATGATTCACTTGAAGATGATATTATGGGCCTGTATTCAGATGAAATGCATACTACATTAAGAAGCGGTGTAACAGCTGAAACTATAGATGCATTAGAAAAACGCCTTGAAAAACCTGATAGTGAAAGTGGTGAAAAACATCCTCTCTATAGTGAATTAAAACTAGAAATTGGCACTGCAAGGGATATTTTAAACAATAAGCCATCAGCCGCTTATGAAGTAATTAACCAGATTACTGGAAAGAAAGATGGACATCTTGGCTTTGGCGGGTTAAATCCTTGGCAGCCACTTGGAAAGACTGTATATGCTGGTGAAACTCTTGTTGTATATGTCGGCCATAATACTAAGAGGACTGGCGATTCAACAAACCTTAACTTAATAATGACACAATACCACGCAGAATCAGGCAGTCTTTCAAAATCTTCCTCTGCACTTAAGATAGGAAGAAATGAAATTACAGTGCCACAAGTTGCAGATAAGGAATTTGAACGTGGAGGACAGCTCTATGTTGCATACAGCGGGAACAATGCTTCTGACAAGTATGCTGTACGTGTCCTTGGAGGAAGTGATATACCAGTTTTAAATGTATATGGAAAGACTGGTACTGAAAGAACTAATGCTATAAGAACTTATATTGACAGCCTTGAAAAACATGTTGCAAATATTGAAGCAGAACATGGAAAATTACATAAAGGCGGAAGCAAACCTGTAGATTATGATTATGACCAGCAGAACTGTATTTTAAATTCAACTGATATTATGATGGAAAAGATGATGTACTCACTGCCAGCAACACAGGTATGGGGTCCTTTATCAGGTAAAGAAGATAAAGTTACAGCACTTGATATTTCATTACAGGCAATGGAAGACACTATGGCTTTATTCTACCATCATAAAGGTCTTAGTAATGATGCTGGTACAGAAAGAGGCAACAATGCACTTCCTGCACAGCACTTAAATATCAGGTATATGAGAATGTTTGCTGGTGCATTTATGTATGCTGCTGGCAACCATATAGGAATTGAATATGGTTCAACTGGATTAGCCAGCGGAGCTTCTGGCTTACATAGCTTTGGATGGGGTATCGCCCACGAAATCGGCCATGACATCAACCAGGGCACTTATGCTGTTGCAGAAGTTACAAATAACTATTTCTCACAGCTGCTTACAGGAACAAAACGTTATAAAGATGAAAATGTATACAAGAAAGTAACTTCTAATACTGTTGGCCGTGCTTCCAATGTATTTACACAATTAGCATTATATTGGCAGCTTCATCTTGCATTTGATAACAATAAAGATGACCACCATGTATACAGTAATTATGAAGACCAGTTTAACAACCTGTTCTTTGCACGTGTAGATACATATTCAAGGAACCCAGCTAAAGCACCTAAAGAAGGTCTCTCATTAAATGGTGGCTCAGACCAGAACCTTATGCGTCTTTCATGTGCTGCTGCTAATAAAAATATCCTTCCATTTTTTGAACGCTGGGGTATGGTACCTGATACAGAAACTATTGCTTATGCAGCAAAATATGGTGAACCAGAAACTAAAGCTCTTTATTATGTAGATGAAGATGCAAGGGATTACCGTGTAGACAATCCTGGTGAACCAGGTACTATAAAAGGCAGCAATGTTATAACTGTAGCATCCGCATCTGCAATTTCAAACCAGGTGCAGGTAAATATTGAAACGAGTGCAGATACAGACTTAATAATTGGATATGAAATTATCCGAAGCATGACAAGTGATGGTGTTACAGAATCACAGGTAGTTGGTTTCCAGCCTGTTAATAAAAATGGCAGTGCTACCATTTTCACAGATACTATATCTACTATAAATAACAGGGTAATGTCATATACAGTTAAAGCAGTTGACAAATTCCTTAACTATTCAGCAGAAGCAAATGCTGGCAAAGTTAAAATCCAGACAGATGGTATACTGGATAAATCATTATGGACAGCCAGCACAAATATGGTTTCTTCTGATGATACAGAAATTACAACTAATGATGATGACCCAGACAGTGGCTATGATGAAAAAAATCCTGAAAGTGTTGAAGCAAAGAAGAACCAGAGCATTTACAAGATTATTGACAATGACATATCAACAGTTTATAACGGTACTGCTAGTTCTGGCAGTGCAGAAATTACTATTGACATGCATGCAATAAAAGAAATTACTGCAATTAAATATTCTGGCAACGCACTTTCTTCTGTAAAAGTAGAAACCAGTGAAGATGGAAGTACATGGGTTACAGTAAAAGAAGGATTTAACTTTGATGGAACAGACAAACAGACTTTATGGTTTAACTCTGTTAAAGAAAGTGAACGTGGAAACTGGATTGGAACTTATAACGCAAGATATGTAAGGCTGTCTGCCAGCCAGGCTGATGTTTCTATTAAGGAAATTGAAATATGTGGCCCATCTGGTGACAATATTGAATTTATGCAGACAGGAAGTGGACAGAATTCTATTGGTATCCTGACAGATGATTACCAGTATGGTACAGAAGCAACAAACGTTATTCCTAAAGGTTCATTAATCTTTACAGGAATTTATAAGGGAAACCCTGCCTATAACGTAGTAATATTATATGATATTAATGGCAATATAATAGGTTCAATGAATGATACTACTAAATCAGGACAGGTAATATTTGCAGATGTTCCAGAAAATGGAAACCTCGGTGAAACTTCTGATGGAACATGGGTATACTATGTAGAGCCTGGACAGTGGAATGCTGCTGCCCTGGCAAATACCAGAGTCCGTGCCGAGTTATACCGTGTTGATGATGCAAAAACACTTGAAGGTGAACGTATCACCAGTGACACACTTGATATAACAATTCCAGAAACTCTGCCAGATATTACTTTAACAGGCGGCACAATTCCAGGAAACTAACAATATCTAAAATATAAGCCAGAAATAGAAAATACATTCCACAGGCTTTATATTGTTATAAAAAGCAGGCGCACTGTGCGCCCGCTTATAACAAGAAACAAAAAAATTATGGAGGTAACCATGAAAAAGTGGCTTAGTTACATACTTCTGTCCGCTCTTCTTATTACTGCCCTTCCATTATCATTAGTAAAGGCAGCAGAGACAGACTGTACTGGAAAACTGGCAGCAAGCGGAAATAATATTAATGTATCTTTATTATTTCCACAAGCTGTAACAGAAAATATAACATCATTGCGTTTTAAATTGAAAGTTTCTATAACTGATGGAAAAATGGATGAACCTGTATTCCAGTTTACAGACACAGTTAAAAGCGAAGTAAAAGACAGCAAGATAACCAGTGATGATACTAACTATATAGTTGATGTTATACTGTCTGGTAAAAAGGACAAAATAATCTTCCCTGCAGGCGGGCAGGCTGATATCGGGACTATATCCCTTAAGCCATCTGGCAGTATTTACAAGATTTCAACACAGTTTACAGGAATAAGCAATGAAAACCCTTCTGCAGAATATGTTACAGATTCTGGACAGTCTGCAAAAGAAGTGCCACTTGTAAATACAGAGGTACTAACAATAACAGGAAGTTCACAGGGACAGTCATCTTCAGTAGGTGGTGGTGGCGGATTTGCTACCCAGAAACCAAATGCTACTGCAACTCCTTCTCCTGCACCATCAACTACAGACACACCAGATGTTACACCAACTGGTACACCTGCTCCATCAGAAGAACCTGGAAGTTTTGACTTAAACCAGAAACCTTCTATGTCTGTTACTGCCAAAAAGGGCTCACGTATTGTAACATTTAAATGGAAAATAATAGATGGCGCAGATGGATATATTTTTTACAGTGCTTCTGGAAAATCTAGCAATTATAAGAAAATAAGGACTATATTAAAGCCAGAAAGAATATCCTGCAATGTGACAATGGACTTTGCTTCCTCTTACTCATTCAGGATGTGTGCATTTAAAACAGCAGAAGATGGCAGCAGGGTATTTGGACAGTATAGCAAAATTAAGAAATTAACAACTGCACCTGCTAAAATTAAAGGAGTTAAAGCAAGGATTTCTGGTAAGAAAATTAATCTTTCATGGAAAAAGGTTAAAAATGCAAAAGGTTACCAGATTTATGCAGGCAAAAAGAAAAATGGAAGTTATTCCCTTGTTAAAACCCTTAAAAAAGGTTCTGTTTTAAAAACAACTGTAAAAAAGAATTCAAAATATAAATATTTTAAAGCTAGGGCATATGTAAATAATGCATCTAAAAAACGTGTATATGGAAACTTCTGTACAAGTGTAAAAGCAAAAAAATAATTACAGAAACTACATACACAGGTACAGATTTTATCAATATATACTGTACCAGAAAATATATGGACAACAAAATGCCAGTTAAAGAAGGGAATGCTTATGCGCTCCCTTCTTATGTATAGAAAAACAAAAAACTAACTTAAAAAGAGGGATTTTATGGTTGATTACAGAAATATATATGTTGATGAAATAAACCGGGATTTATTTAAAAATTTTATAAGACACCAGAATGTTACAAAATGCTGGAGAAATGAAAATGGTAAATGGATAATTAAAGATGCTCCTTTTATTGATGACTGGTCTGAAACAGACTATAATACACTTATTGCATGTTTAAAAAATACATTAAAATCTGGTGGATTTGTATATGCTGCATTTTATAATGGCAGCCTTAAAGGATTTGTTTCTGTTGAACCTGGACTTTCTGGTGGTGAACAGAAATATCTTGACTTGTCAAGCATACATGTTTCAGAAGATATGCGTGGCACAGGAATTGGCACACATCTTTTTATGCGTGCAAAAGAATGGGCAAAAGAAAATGGTGCCAATAAGTTATATATCTCTGCCCATTCTGCTGTTGAAAGCCAGCTGTTTTATAAAGCTATGGGATGTACAGAAGCACAAGTATATAACCAGGAACATGTTAAAGCGGAACCTTATGACTGCCAGCTTGAATGTAAACTGTAAACAGTTTACATCCAGACCGCCAGTTATTTAATCCATACTTTATATCCTGCCTCTGGTTTTATAAAAAACCAGATACCACACACAAAATAAAAATAAAACCCTATATATTACTGGCTAAATGCTTTTTCAACCTGTCCAAGCAAATCCTGCGGAACAAGTGGTTTCTTAATATATCCTGTTGCACCAAGCCTGCAGGCTTTAATAATATAATCTGCATTGGCAGTGCCAGACAAAAGCATTACAGGAACATCTGGGAACATTCCTTCTTTATGTATTTCACTAAGGGTCTGTATCCCATTCATGCCTGGCATTTCAATATCTAAAAGAATTAAATCAACAGTTTCTTTCTCTAATATTCCAAGACATTCCATGCCCGTTTCTGCCATTAAAACTTCATAATCTTTGTCTTTAAGTACACTCTCTGCCACCTTTAAATTCATTACGTCATCATCTACTATTAAAATCCTTTCATTCATATAAACCACAACCCCTTCTTTTTTAATATTAAATAATATAATCTATCTTCTATTTGATGTAAAAAAATACTATTTTCTTCCATAAACATATTATAAAATGTATTTAAAAAAAGTACAATGT
>VSNJ01000155.1 GCA_009774235.1 Lachnospiraceae bacterium | reverse complement strand
GAAGAAGAGAGGTTAAGGGAGGAAGAAAGGCTAAGGGAAGAAGAGAGGTTAAGGGAGGAAGAAAGGTTAAGGGAAGAAGAGAGGTTAAGGGAGGAAGAAAGGTTAAGGGAAGAAGAGAGGTTAAGGGAGGAAGAAAGGTTAAGGGAAGAGGAAAGGTTAAGAGAGGAAGAGAGGTTAAAGGGTGATGGCTCTGTGACAGGAAGTGGTGAGGGTATTTTGGATTCTGATTTGCCAACTACCAGGGCATTACATAGTTCGTTTGATGATATTCTTACTTTGATAGGTGGTGAACAGGACCCTTCGCATTTTGTTTTTGTTGGAAATAGCTCGGAATTAATTACTGGTCTTTCTAAAAAGATTATAAGGGTTATGAAGGAAACTGGCTATATGAGTGTTGGGCGCATTGCAAAGATAAGTGCAGAGAAGTTAAATTCAATGGATATAGGGCAGTTTAAGGAACAGCTCAGGGGTAACTGCCTGCTTATTGATAAAGCAGCCTTGCTTACTGTTCCTACGATAGCAGGGGTGTTTGGGATTATGGATGAGTTTTATGGGGATTTTGTTGTTATTCTTGCAGATGAGGGTACTACTCTTGACCAGTTATTCAGGTTTGCACCTGCGCTTGCAAGAAGATTTAAGTATATAATAGATATTAGTGAATATACAGAGGCTGACTGTAAGTAATATGGTTGCTGGCTTGTAAGGAGGATTGTGCCAATGGAATATGACTGCCTGGTTATTGATGATGAAAAGATGCTTGCAGATAGTACAGTGGAGTATTTTAATTTGTCTGGTGTTAAGGCAGCTGCTGTATATGATGCTTTATCATGCCAGAAATTTTTAAAGGAGAATACGGCAAGGCTTTTGCTGCTGGATATTAACCTTGGTGATGATAGCGGTTTTAAGTTGTGCAAGGAACTACGCAAAGAAATGCAGATTCCTATTTTGTTTATTTCTGCCAGGACAAGTGACGATGATAAACTGGTTGCGTTTCATATAGGTGGTGATGACTACGTAGAAAAGCCTTACTCTCTTAGTGTCCTGCTTGCAAAGGTAAAAGTTATGTTAAAGCGTTTTGGGCAGGGTACAGGTGTAAAATATTCTGACAGCTGGCTGACAGTGGATTTTGACTCCAGACAGGTACTGGCAGGGGGAAATCCTGCTAAACTGACAGCACAGGAGTTTAAATTGTTGTCTTACCTTATAAAAAATGAAAACCGGGTAATTCCCAAGCGGGAACTTTTTGAAAAGGTATGGGAAGATAAGTTTACAGGTGATGGAACGCTTAATGTCCATATCCGCAAAATCCGTGAAGCAGTTGAACGTGATCCAGGCAAGCCAGAATATATTGTTACAGTGTGGGGTGATGGTTATAAATTTAGTGGTGGCAGGTAATGAAAAGAAAAAGATTTTTTGTCAGTTTGCTGTTTGCCTTTTTAGCAGAGATTGCAGCATTTATATTTATGGTCTTTTGGGATATAGACAGCCCACAGGATTCTGTGGCAGTAAATGAAGTATTTATGTCTGTACAGGATGGATGGGATGACCTGGATAATTATAACAACAATACTGGACTTGATTATGTTGTACTGGATATAGATGGGAATGTAAAATTCAGGACAAGAAAGGGTTTGAGTGAAAGTGTAAATAAGGCTGTAATACATAGAGATACTATACTGATGGTAAATAATGGAAAACAGGCAGCAGGCAGAATTATTATTTATAATAATAGTATAAATGAGTTACAGGAACAGAAGAATAGAATTCTAGTATTTCTTCTGGTGGTGTTATCTGTGCAGTGTATTGTTTGTATAGGATATATGTTCTATCTGGAAAATATAGTAATTAAACCGTTTAAGAAATTAAAAGGTTTTGCTGTACGTATTGCAGCAGGAAATCTTGATTTTCCATTGGAAATGGACAGGATTAATCTTTTTGGTGCATTTACAGAAAGTTTTGATGTTATGCGTGACGAACTGAAAAGGTCAAGAATTGCCGAAGCAAGGGCAGAGGCAGAGAAAAGAGAACTTGTAGCAGAATTGTCGCATGATATCAAGACACCAGTTGCAAGTATTAAGGCTGCTTCGGAACTGGGGCTGCTTCTTGCAGACAGTGATAAAGTAAAAGATAATTACCAGAATATTATCTATAAAGCAGACCAGGTTAGTGCATTAGTGACAAACCTGTTTACGGCAGCATTAGATGAACTGGATAAGCTTTCGGTAACACCTGGGGAACTGGAAAGCGCAGAGGTTTTTGAAATGCTTATGCGTGCAGATTATCTTGGTTATGCAAGTATACCTGGCATCCCAGAATGTCTGGTTTTTGCAGACAGGCTGCGCCTGCAGCAGGTATTTGACAATCTTTTTGCTAACTCTTATAAATATGCTGGGACTAAAATAGATGTGACAGCAGACAGGGGCAGCAGTTACCTTGCTATTATACTTGAAGATTATGGTGGCGGTACCAGTGCAGAGGAACTTCCATTATTAAAAGAAAAGTTTAAACGTGGAAGTAATACACAAGATACAGATGGTGCAGGCCTTGGGCTTTACCTTTCTGATTACTTTTTAAGAGAAATGCAAGGGGAACTTGTACTTGAAAATGGACAAAACGGATTGAGGGCAGTAGTTAATATTTTGCTTTGTGGAACAACTTAGGACGTGACCTGGTGGTTTATAAATGTTTTAAGGAATATTTAAGGTTTGTCTAAAGACATTTAAGAATTGGGAAAGTAAAATAAACCTTGAAAAAAGCCTGGTGGAATTTTACAACCAGACAGAATTTTGGAGGTGTTATTTATGAAAGAAGTATTATTACGGACAGAAAAATTAAGCAAAACTTTCTCAAACGGCGGACAGTTGCAGCATGTCTTAAAAAACGTAGACCTGGAGCTTTATAAAGGTGACTTTACTGTTATTATGGGGGCAAGTGGTGCAGGGAAATCTACGCTTTTATATGCGCTTTCTGGTATGGATACGCCATCCTTAGGTAAAATTACATTTGGTAATGAGGTTATTTCAAGTTATAGTTCTGATGAACTTGCAGTATTCAGAAGAAAACACTGTGGGTTTGTGTTCCAGCAGATTTACCTGCTTGATGGAATGAGTGTTATGGATAATGTTCTTGCTGCTGGACTTTTAACCAGTAAGGATAAGAAAAAGATTGTGGAATATGCCAAAGAATTATTTCGGGCAGTAGATATTTCTGAAGAAACACAGAATAAATTTCCTACACAGATTTCTGGAGGTGAGTCACAGCGTGCAGGTATTGTAAGGGCACTTGTTAATTCACCTGGGATTCTTTTTGCAGATGAGCCTACAGGTGCTTTAAATTCAAAGACAGGGCTTGACGTCCTTAATACCCTTACAGAATTTAACGGACGGGGACAAAGTATAGTTATGGTAACACATGACATGCGCTCCGCCAGGCGTGGAAACCGTATTTTATATTTAAAGGATGGTTCAGTGCTGGGAGAGTGCAATTTAGGCAGATATGTGCATGGTGATAAAGAACGGCATGAGAAGCTCGCCACATTTTTAACAGAAATGGGGTGGTAATATGAAAAGAAGTTTTCTTATTGTATGTTCTAACCTGCGCAAGGCAAAAGGACAAATGGCAGTAATCAGTGTCTTACTTTTGCTTGCCGCACTTATGCTTAACTTAAGCCTTATGCTTATGATGGATTATAAGCAGAATTTTAACCGCTGCCATGATAAATTAAATGATGGGCATGTTACACTGGTGTTTAATGATAATAGTAAAGAAATCCGGGATTTTGTTACAGAAACACTTGAAAATGATAACCGTACTGTACAATACCAGATAGAAAATTCACTGTATATGGCTGGTTCTTTTAGATATAATAATGCGGAATTAAGCCTGGATTTAGTTGCCCTTGAAAAAGAAACGGCTTTAAAACGTTCCGTTGGAAGAGCTGGAATTGTTGAAGACAGCAGATTGCAAAGTGGTGTATACCTTCCCATAATTTATAATTCCAGTGAAGATATTGCTTCTGGCAGTAAAATTGATATTACAGTTGGCAGTGATACAGTTATAAATTATACGGTCTGTGGATTTTTTAATAGTACAATGGCAGGTTCACATAATTGTGGTTTAACTGAAATATTGCTTACAGCAGATAAATATAAAGAATTAGCAGATAAAAAACTTGCTGCCAGTGGTACGCTGGTTTCAGTGCGCATGGATGATAAAACAAATAGTGAGGATTTTGAGGCAGACCTGAAAAATGCTATATCAAAAAAATATCCTGCTGTTAGTATTTTAAGTAATTCCTATACGCTGGTTTACAGCAGCCGTTATATTTCGCAGATGATTTGTTCAGCAATTATCAGTGCTATGGCTGCTTTTGTGACATTAATTGGCCTGGTAGTGATTACATCAAATATTTCTAATTATATACATAAAAATATGAAAAACCTGGGTGCATTAAAAGCAATAGGATATAGAAGCAGACAGGTTATTATGGTATTTTTATTGCAGTTCCTAAGCATAACATTAATTGCAGTTACCATAGGTATAGGGCTTTCCTATTGCATGTTTCCAGCCCTGAATACTATGATGGCAGCCCAGACAGGTATCCCATATGATGTGCATTTCCTGCCTGTACCTTCTTTGCTGGCAGTTTCCAGCTTGTGTGGGGTGGTAGCACTTGCTGTTTATATGGCATCATACAGGATACGGAAAATAGAACCAGTTACTGCACTTAGGCAAGGTGTACTGACACATAGTTTTAAACGTAACCATATTCCACTGGAACATACAAAAGTACCACTGTCATTTGCCCTTGCACTTAAGACAACATTGGCTGGAATAAAACAGAATATCACTATATGCCTTACAATGTTTGTACTTTCCCTTGTTATAGTATTTTCAGTGGTTATGCTGGAGAATGTTATTCTGGATACAGAGCCATTTATTAATATGATTGTAGGAGAAATAGCAGATTCTTCTATTAATGTGGATATACAACAGGAAAAAGAGCTTGTAAAGATACTTGAAGAAGATACCCGTGTAGAGAAAGCATATTTGTACCATATGGAAGATTTACGCCATGTAGGTGGCATTTCGCTTCTAGTTATCTTATCAGATAATTTTATGGATTTTAAGAACCAGGATTTATGTATTGAGGGGAGGTTTCCTAAATATAATAATGAAGTGGCAACAGGAGCAAGATATGCAAAGGATAAGGGTATCAAAATTGGGGAAGAGATTACACTTGAGGCATATGGTAAAAAGGCTGTGTATATTGTCACTGGTTTTACGCAAAATTCTAATTTTTTAGGGAAAGACTGTATGATGACAAGGGATGGATATAAACGTATGGCAGAACCAAAAGGTGCAAGCTATTATCTTGATATTAAAGATGGTGTTGATATAGATAAATTTAATGAAGAAATAAGCAGCCATTTTGGAAATGGGGTTTATACAATTAATATACATTCACAGATAAAAAGCGGAAGCGCAGTATATGTTTCACTTATGTCAGTTATTGTAATTGTTATTCTGGCTGTAAGCGTAATAATTATATTATTTGTATTGTATATTCTGATAAGGAGTTTATTAAATAATAAAAAACATGACTATGGTGTTATGAAAGCTATTGGCTTTACTACAAGGCAGCTTATGTTACAAACAGCACTTAGTTTTATGCCAGCTGCCATGATTTCAGCTGTGGCTGGGATTATTATAAGTAAAATTATAATTAATCCGTTGCTTTCTGTATTTCTTAGCGGAATTGGAATTGTGAAGTGTAATTATTCTGTATCTGCTGGTTTTATTATAGCAGCAGGTACATGTATGGTTATGGCTGCATTTGGAATTGCCTGTCTGCTTTCTATAAAAATTAAGAAAATTGCACCAGAGAAATTATTATCAACAGAATAATATAGCCTGGTAATGAAATTTATTTGTAAAGCTGGTAAAAAAATCTGTTAAAGAGTGCTGTTTATGTGTTATTATATAGAAGATACCTTTGTTTTTATAGGAGTGGCAGCTTGTCCATACAGGACGCCATGGCGTCTTGTAATCTGCAATAATGAGAAAGGAGCTGGAATATATTGGATTCAGACAGAATAGTAAATGTTATTGGACATATAAACCCTGATACAGATTCAGTTTGTTCTGCTATTGCATATGCGAAACTGAAACGTGAAATAACGGGCAGGAGATATGTTGCAAAACGTGCAGGACAGATTAATTCTGAAACAGATTTTGTGCTTAAGCGCTTTGGTATACCGGCGCCGGATTATATGGGGGATGTAAGGACACAGGTTATTGATATTGATGTTGAAAGGGTAAAAGGGGTTGGCGAAGATATTTCCCTGAAAAAAGCATGGGAAGTTATGAAGACAGATATGTTACAGACACTTCCAATAGTAGACAGCTTTAAGAAACTTACAGGGCTTATAACAATCCAGGATATAGCTAAATCGTATATGGATGTATATGACAGCAGGATTATAGCTACTGCAAGGACTCCATACAGCAATATAATAGAAACCCTTGGAGGAGAAATGGTGTATGGTAATCCTGATGAAAGGATTGAATCAGGTAAATGCCTTATAGCAGCTGCCAATCCTGACCTTATGGAGAGTTATATTGAACAAGGTGATATAGTAATACTTGGAAACAGGTATGAGTCACAGTTATGTGCTATTGAAATGGGAGCAAAGTGTATAATAGTATGTGATGGCTCAATGGTATCATATACCATTACAAAACTTGCTGAAAATAAAGACTGTTTTATAATAAAAACACCTTATGACACATTTACTGCATCACGTCTTATAAACCAGAGTATACCAATTAAGTTCTTTATGAAAAGTGAGCATATCTTAACATTTGGGCTTGGAGAATATGTAGATGATATACGTGAAGTAATGGCAAAGAAGAGATACAGGGATTTTCCTATACTTGACTGGAATGGCAATTACTATGGGATGATTTCCCGCAGAAACCTTCTGGGTGCCCGCAAAAAGAAAATTATACTGGTTGACCACAATGAGCCTTCACAGTCAGTAGACGGAATAGAAGAAGCAGAGTTAATTGAAATTATAGACCATCACCGCATAGGTTCAATAGAAACTATGGGACCTGTATTTTTCAGGAACCAGCCATTAGGATGTACAGCAACAATAATTTACCAGATGTACAATGAAGCAGGTGTCCAGGTTCCTGAGGATATAGCAGGGCTTTTATGTTCTGCTATATTGTCAGATACCCTTATATACCGTTCACCAACATGTACAGAAACAGATAGGAAGGCAGCAGAAGAACTTGCTGTAATAGCTGGTATAGATGCAGAAAAGTATGCTTCAGAGATGTTTGCTGCAGGAAGCAACCTGGCTTCCAAATCTCCAGAAGAAATATTTTACCAGGATTTTAAGAAATTTGTTGTAGGTGAAACAACATTTGGGGTAGGGCAGATTACATCAATGACACATACAGAGCTTGAATCTATAAAAGTTAAACTTGTGCCATATATGCAGAAAGCATTATCAGACCATGATGTTTCAATGATTTTCTTTATGCTTACAGATATAATGCAGGCATGTACAGAACTTTTATATGCAGGCAGCGGGGCAAAAGAACTGGCAGAAGCAGCTTTCCACCAGGAAGGAGATGAAGAAAGCATAATCCTTAAAAACATAGTGTCACGTAAAAAGCAGATTATTCCAGCTATGATGATTGAATTACAGGAGGAAATATAATGATAAAAAATATTATATTTGATGTTGGTGATGTACTACTGGAATACAGATGGAAAGATATGCTTAAAGATTATGGGCTTCCAGATGATGAGGCATATAAAGTGGGCAATCTTATGTTTAATGATAACCTGTGGCATGAGTTTGACCTTGCAAATATGACACGTGATGAAATAGTAGGCCAGTATCTTAAAAATTACCCAGATTATGCAGAAGTAATGCAGTGGTTTATGACACATGGGGAATTAATGCATGTAAAACGTGAAGATGTATGGGAAAAAGCCCAGAAGTTAAAAGAAAAAGGATATGGAATATATATACTTTCTAATTATTCACAGGAGCTTTTTGAAAAGCATACAAAAGATGCACCATTTATCAGCCTTGCAGATGGAGTTGTAGTTTCATACCAGATACATATAACTAAACCAGATGAGAAGATTTACCGGTACCTGCTTGATAAATATAACCTTAAAGCAGAAGAGTGTATTTTCTTTGATGACAGGGAGGAAAACACTGAAGCTGCCAGAAAACTTGGAATAGAAGCAATAACAGTTACATCAAAAGAGTTTCTTTTAGATGAACTGGATAAATTATTGTAGATATACATATACTACAAAAAAGCATAATAAATATTTTGCAAAATATGGAAAGGAAGGAATTATAATGCAGATAAAATCATCAGATTTTGAAGAAAAAGTAATTAAAAGCAGCAAGCCTGTACTTGTTGATTTCTGGGCAACATGGTGTATGCCATGCCAGATGCAGGGACCTGTAATTGAGCAGCTTGAGAAAGAAACAGATAGTTTCTGTGTAGGCAAAGTAAATGTAGATGAGGAGCCAGAGTTACAGATGAAATATGGAATTTCTTCAATTCCGTCACTTCTTATATTTAAAAATGGTGAATGTGTAAATACACTTGTAGGTTTCCATACAAAAGAACAGCTTATTGAAGAAATGTCAAAATATACACAATAGGGAAAATTGTTATAATTATAAAGAAGCAGCCAGGCGGACATGAATGTGTCCGCTTTTTTATTTAGATATAAAAAACAAGGAAAAGCACGGACTTGCCGGGTATTGCATAGAATAAATATAAAAGAAAATGAGGTGTAATTGGTGCAGTCTTTTCCTAAACCTTTGAGTGCAAAAGAAGAAAAGGAGTGCATTGTAAAGTGCAGGTCAGGAGACCGTGAGGCAAGAGACTGTCTAATTGAGAGAAATCTTAGACTGGTAGCTTATATTGCAAAAAAGTACAATATGGGGGATAAGGATATGGATGATTTAATATCCATAGGAACAATAGGTTTAATCAAAGGGATAGACAGTTTTGATGAAACAAAAAATATAAGGCTTGCTACATATGCAGCGAGATGTATAGAGAAACCAATACAACAGAAAGGCAGCATTATGCAACGTCATTTAGTTAAGGGTATCCTCTGTAAATGATGGGCTTATAGATGTTTAAAAATTAAATATTTTACAAGTTATGTGGCTCTGGCAATTCCAAAATTTTACCACCAGCAGCACGCTTGCGCTTGGATGGGATGCGCAGTGGTGCATAAAGCCCCAATGTTTCTGCGAAACAAATGTTTCACAGAAACATTTAATACGGAGCTTAAGCACCAGCGCCCCCAAACAGCTGCTTTATGGTAAAACATTTGGAACTTGCCAGAGTAATATAATCTTTGTATA
>VSNJ01000154.1 GCA_009774235.1 Lachnospiraceae bacterium | reverse complement strand
TTACTATAATATTATACTACAAATAATATATTTTTGTATAGAAAATTTTATAAGTATTAACTAATAATTAATTACCTGTATATTACATTCTACCTGTCATTTAATGACAGTGCTTCTATTGCAACACTGCCTCCACGTACTACTTCAATCCTGTTTATAAATGTCTTGTTAAAAAGTGCTATCATATCATTATTTTTATCCTCTGTCTTAACACATTGTACAAGCACTGAATTTCTGCTATAGTCAATTATATCAAGAGAAAATGCCTGTGCTATCCTGAATATTTCAGATTTATCTTTATCTGAACAACTATTCACTTTTATATACAAAAGTTCTTTTTTATGGATAGGAACTTCTGAAATATCAATTACTTTTATTACTACTACATTACGGTTAAGCTGTTTTTTTATCTGTTCAAATGTCATATCATCACTTGTAAGGCCTATTGTCATCCTTGAAATAGAAGGGTCTTGTGTTTCACCAACAGTAAGGGTATCAAGGTTATATGATTTTGCAGCAAACATTCCTGATATTTTAGCAAGTACACCTATCTGGTTCTCAACATAAAGTGATATCCAACGTTTTTTAACTTCCATAATCTCCACCATATCCCATACTACACACAAGATTTATGGGATATTTCCTTTCTTCAAATAATATATACTATATCTTGCCAGACAGTATATCAGATTAACACATAATTATTTCTGACAGCCCTCTTCCTGTTGGAACCATAGGAAATACATTGGCGTCACTGTCTATTATACACTCTATAATTGTTGGCGAATCTTTAAATCCGGCAGCATAATCAAATGCTTTCTTTATATCTTCTTCTTTAAATATCCTTATCCCATGTGCCTCATAACTCTCAGCAAGTTTTATAAAATCAGGTATATATTTAGGACAGTTTTTTCCACCATCTTCACAGCCATGGCAGTTATTTTTACAGCTCTTACGGTATCTTAAACATGTACCTGAATATCTTTTTTCATAAAAAAGCTCCTGCCACTGGCGTACATTGCCAAGATAACCATTATTAAATACAACAATTATAACCTGCAGACCATAAACCATTGCTGTTGCAAGTTCTTGTATATTCATCTGTATGCCACCATCACCAGAAATTGTAATAACTGTACTATCTGGACTGCCCAGTTTTGCTCCTAATGCAGCCGGAAGCCCATATCCCATAGTTCCAAGCCCGCCTGATGTAAGAAGTTTGCCATTGCCTGATGGCTCAAAATACTGTGTTACCCAAAGCTGGTTCTGTCCTACATCTGTTGCAATTATTGGTGAATCAAAATTCTCATTAATATATCTTATAACTGTTTCTGGTGAAAGCCCCCTGCATTCTTTCATTTTAACTGGGTATTTTTCTTTCCATTCCATTGTCTGTTCTACCCACTTACTAATTTTCATAGGTGCAACATACTCCAATATCTTATCTATTGCAAGTTTAGCATCTGCTACTATTGGTATATCAACTACAATATTTTTTGATATTGAAGCAGGGTCAACATCAATATGTATTATCTTGGCACCTGGCGCAAACTCACTTATTTTACCTGTTATTCTGTCATTAAAACGTGTTCCTATAGAAAATAATACATCACATTCGTTTACAGCATGGTTAGCAGCATAACTTCCATGTATACCAAGGTTTCCGAGATATAATCTATGCCCGCATGGCACTGCACCTTTACCCATTATTGTAGTAACAACAGGTATCCCTGTTATATCAACAAGCTTTTCCATACTTTCATTGGCACCTGCTATATTTACACCACCTCCTGCCAGAAAAAGTGGCTTCTTTGCTTTCTTAAGTTCAGCCATTGCCTTTTTAAGCTGGCCTGCATGTACACCTTCACTTGGCTTATATCCACGTATACTTACACTTTCTGGATATACTTCACTTCCCAGGCCATTCTGGATGTCTTTAGGCAAGTCTACTACAACAGGACCAGGTCTTCCAGTACGTGCTATATAAAATGCTTCTTTTATAATTCTTCCAAGGTCTTCTCTTTTTCTTACTGTAACTGAATATTTGCATATACTATTTGTAATTCCAACTATATCAACTTCCTGGAATGCATCGTTTCCAAGAAGCCCAAGTGGTACCTGCCCTGTAAAACATACAAGAGGCACACTGTCATAATTAGCAGTTGCTATTCCTGTTACAAGATTAGCTGCACCTGGTCCGCTTGTAACAAGGCATACCCCAGTCTTGCCAGTTGAACGGGCATAACCATCTGCTGCATGTATAAGTGCCTGTTCATGCCTTGGTATAATAACATCTATATCTTCCAGTCCATACAATGCATCAAATAAGTCTATTGCCTGCCCTCCTGGATAAGCAAACAGTGTGTCAACACCTTCTTCTCTTAATGCTTTTACAAAAAGTTCTGTTCCTTTTACCATAATTATATCCTCCTTCTGGCAAATAACTGCCTGCGGTTCTTTTTAACATAAATTCAGGGTTTACTGGATTAAAAAAGTCCTAAGCTTAAAAAGCTTAGGACGGATAAACCGCGGTACCACCTAAATTCAGAAAAATTCCACACTCTGCCAGTACGCAGGCAAAAAGCCATTAATACTGTTTCCCTTATAACGGTGGGAAATTCCGTTGGAGCCTACCCAGACAAATTCTTTCGGTCCACTGCTCAAAGGCTACTTCCATATATACGGAATGAAGATTTACACCAGCCATCTTCTCTCTATGCATCCAGTAAATATGTACTCCTCCCTGTCACTGCATTTTTCTAATTTATGTGATATTAACATTTATTTTGGCTTATGTCAATAACAAATTATTTCTAAATCCAGACAATTATTATTTATTGTTACTTTCCGCTCCATAGCCAGCAACAATAACGCTAAATTTATATATTTTACAGAAACTATGCAAAATTATAAAATAAAACAAGCCTGCTGCTATTTCTTTACAGTAACTTTTGTTTTTAATACTATAGATTCATTATTTATTAATGTAATCTTTGTCTTAATTATAGCAGTTCCTTTTTTCTTACCCTTAATTTTGCCATTAAACTTACTTGCTGAGACAATGCTGCTTTTGGTTGAAGTAAACTCTACACTTGCAATATTATCCCCACAAACTTCTTCCCACTCATCAGAAGATACCCAGTCATTCTTATTTGCTGGAACTATTTCAATATAAAACACTTTGCCTTTTTTAATTATTTTACTCTTTGGATTAACTGAAATATCAGTTAATGCCAATGTTACATCTTCCTCCCAGTCATCATCCGTATCCCAGTCATCTATATTATCATTATCATCGTCCCAGCTGTCGTCGTCCCAGCCGTCATCATCCCAGTAATCATCATCCCAGCCATCTGTATTATCATCCTGTGAATCATTGTCCATATCCCAGCCATCATTATCTGTACTGCCGTTGTCATCCCAGTCACCAACATCATACCAGCCATCATCCGGAATTCTGGATTCTGTACGTAACTGCACGTCATTTCTGGCACCAGCATGTGTCAAATTTGCAGATGTACCACATAATATAACTGCCATAACAGCAATTAATATTCTTTTCTTCATAAGCATCCTCCTTCTTTGTAGTTTTTTATTAATGTTTTTTATTAAAGTTATTCTTGACATTACTTCTATTAATAACATTTTTATTATTAACGTTTCTATTACCTGGATTTTTATTATTAATACCTGCCCTTTTATAACTATTACCTTTTTTATTATTCCTGGTACTATTCTCCTGGTGGTTCTTATCTTTATCAGACATGGCATTGTCATTAACAACAACAAATCTTTTGGGTCTGTTATCCCTCCTTGCCTGGTCTTGCCTGGATTTAACAGGATTTTTTACTACTGGTCTGTTATTTTTATTTTCCCTGGCAGGCCGTTTATTCTCACTATTCACTGTACCAGCCTTATTTTCTTCTTCTGCTGCAATCTTCTCTTCTGCTGGTTTCTCCTCTTGTTTCTCTTCTGGTCCTTCTTTAGTTATTTGTTCCTTTTCTGGCTCTTCTGTATTTATTATTGTACTTTCCTCTTCTGTTACAATTTCTTCTGTATTTATATCTGGCAAACTATTATCTTCTTTTTCCTGGACTTCGTCTGCCAATTCTGGCTTGTTCGTTTTCTCTGGTTTAGTGTTTATATGTTTATTTATATGTCCTGTCCATTTTTCTCTTTTCTCTTTTTTGTCCTTATCTTCTTTTTTGGCTTTATCTTCTTTTTTGGCTTTATCTTCTTTTTTATTCTTAACATTCTTATTATCTTCTTCATTTTCCTTGGCTTTATATTCAGGTATATTTACACCAATATTATTATCTTCCTGCAAAATGCCAGTATTGTTTTCTGTATTTTCTTTGGCAATATTTTCTTTGCTAGTAGTATCTTCTTTACTGCCACGGATTACAATTACAAAATGTGCTATAATCTTTACTATACCACCAAAATAAAATAATCCAATAACTCCCGCTGCTACATATGATAAATCCGGAATCACCCTTACTATAACACTCCATTGTCCAATGTAATAATTTGTAATAAATATAAGGGATGTTGGAAGGATAATGTGCAGTATTACATCTAACAATACACGTATTATGCTAAATCTCTCTTTAGTCCATCTGGTCCACACTTCCATCATTAGCAATGGAAGCAGCCCGCAAACCAGTGCAAAAAAACTGATTACACCGGCTATTCCATGTTCCATAAGATATTCATTAGAACTTACAGACTCTGCTGTACCTCCCATTACAAGTGATACTACACCTGCTTCAATCTTATCAGTAAACTTCTGGCTTGCAAGTACATCTGCAGAATTAAAAAGAACAGATATCCCAACATCTAACGAAGGGATTATAAACATTGCAGATGTATAGTTTTCAATAGAACCACTACAATAATATAACTTTTCACCATTAGCCTCAGTTGATATCCAGCCCATGGAATAATATGCATCTGTACCAAAAATACTTTTTCCTGCATATTCCCCATTGTCCATTATAGATTCTATTGTATTGTATGATATAGTCGTCCCCCCTGCTGAAAGGTACATCTGCATATATTTCCCAAGGTCTTTTACATTAGAAATAATACCACTTGACGGAATACCAAGCCAGCATTCCCCATTTTCTGGAATACTGTCTTTTAAAGGAAGACCAAAATAATTCCTGTTTCCAGGTATAATCCCCTGGATAGCACCTGGCTCACCAATTACATAAGTTGACTGCATATCCAGGGGAGCAATTATATTTTCTCTTATATAATTAGTATAACTTTTTCCAGATACTTTTTCAATAATTTCCCCAAGCAGGTTAAATTTTGCATTTATTTGTAAAACTTCACCATTTGTACTGGTATCATATGCCTCAAGCCCATTTATTAACTTTACATTCTGTGATACAGGGTCTGTATATGACAAAAGTTCTTTTATTGTAATATTATAAGAAAGCCCTGCCTTTGTATTATCTATATATCCCAGTACACTGTCTTCAAGTTTAAGTGCCCCATCTTCAACAAGCTGCATAACTGCCAGAGATGTAAAAGTCCTTGTCAGAACCCCTGCCTGCAGGTTAGATGAGGTTTCTTCAACGTTTCCAAATGCTGCACTATATATTTCTTTTTGTGAAGTAACTATTGATACAGACATACCTGGTACATTGGCAGCACCAAGCTGGTTTATAATATATTCTTCGGCATCTCCTTCATGGTAACTTACTGCCTTGGCTTTTATAGCCCCCGAAAAAAGTAATATTATGGCGAGTATTCCTGTTAAAACTCTTTTGTTCATTTATTACCTCCATATAATTCAAATTATGGAAAGTGCTTAAGGCACTACTATATACAGAAAACTATAGTTGCCAGGCAACCCATAGAATATATTATATCAAAAACGGGCATTACAATCAACTAGATGTAATGCCCACCGTGCTTATACAATTACAGCCTTTACCAGGCTGTAACCTTATATCCATACATTTTCCTTTGTCTGTAATTATGCAGCAATCACTGGTTTTAATTCACGCATAAGTCTCTCTTTATCACTCTGCTCACAATTACTTGTCATCCACAAAATGCTCTTTAAATCCATAGTCATAATTCCAAGTATTGACTTAGCGTCAACACAATAACTTCCACAATATAAATCAAAATCTCCATCATACTGTGAAACAATGCGGACGAATTTACTTACATCATTAATATCCTTAAACTTTACTTTTATCTTGTCTTTCATAAAAATCACTCCTTTTTGCTTTATGTCCATGACAAGAATCTTTGATTTACACATTTTTACATAAATGCCATGAAAAACCTCTGTCAATAATTGCCTTGGTTGTTATTGACTGTCGTTGACTTTACCACACCCGGAGAGATTTCTATATACAATTTTTACTATATTTTACACATTTTCTATTACATTTTCTGGAATTCACCTTTTTTTATACTTTTTTCGGTATTTGGATGGTGTGATGCCATTTTTTCTCTGGAAGTAATCACAAAACCTGCTTTGTGAACTAAATGCACATACAGAGCTTATTTCTTGTAAAGAATACTCTGTATATTTTAATAAATATTCACTATTCTTTATTTTTTCATTTATTATATATTGTTTTAATGCTATTCCCTCATATGTTTTAAACTGTTCAGATAAATAATTTGGAGAAACTCCTACAGACTTTGCTATATCCCGTATTAATATATTATCATGTATATGTTCAAATACATAATCTTTCACTTGTATAATCAAGGGATTACTGCTGCCTTTCCTGTTTATCCCACGGACTTCACTTGCAAATATAAATTCAGCTTCCCTTACTGCCTGTTCTATTTTTAACGGGGTATCAATATTATCTTCTATATTTTTAATAAATGTATCACTCATTATAAATGCCATTTCAGGACTTAACCCTCCCTCAATAGCACTTCTTGCTGCCGAATTTATTATATAAACAGCGGTATTTTTACAATTACGTACAGGGTCTGACGAGGTTTTACCTGCTTCCCCGTTCCTGGCTTCATCTATACTTCCCTTCAGCCCTTCTATATCACCACGCCGTATACAGTCCTGTTCTCTTAATTCCTGTGTATATGAATTACGTGGCACTCCCTCTTCCTGGAACCTGAAAATATTGTTAGTCATTACCCTTACAACATCTTCTTCCAATAATATATTCTTCTGCCAAAGCTCACCCCTGCCAAGTTCTGTGCCAGACAAGTCTTTCCATATAATAAGGATTATTGATGTATACTGCTCTTTAGGACAATATGGTATATAAGTATCTTCCTTTCTATAATAACCATAAAGGCATACCTTTCCTGTTACGATGTATTTCTTCTGGCTTTTATCCCACATCGAACATACAGCTATGCCTTCATTGTCTACTTCAATATTTGGAAAATCTTTTTCTGTTCTTTCTGCCAGTTCGCTCATTCCGCCAGGACTGTTCCTGCTAGTACCCTGTATCTCTTGTTCCAGCATCCCGTCCTCATCCAGGATATATATTGATGCATTCAGCAATGGTACAATCTGTACAAGCAAATACCTGTCTGCCATATTACAATTATGCTAATGCTGCTGTAATAATTGCCATTGAATATACTTCAGAAGCATTGCATCCTCTTGACAAATCATTTACAGGTGCGTTCAGCCCAAGCAGGATAGGCCCATATGCATCAAAATTACCCATACGCTGTGCAATCTTATATCCAATATTTCCTGAGCTGATATCAGGGAATATAAATGTATTGGCATGGCCGCCAACTTTTGAATCTGGACACTTTGTACGTGCTACCCTTGGTGAAACGGCAGCATCAAACTGAAGCTCGCCATCAATAGGCAGGTCTGGATATTTTATTTTTGCCTTCTGTGCTGCATTGCGCATCCTGTCAACTGCCTCTCCTGCACCTGAACCATGTGTAGAATAGCTTAAAAACGCAAGCTGTGGTTCAACACCAAATATTTTCGCACACTTTGCAGCTTCACCAGCTATTTCTACAAGTTCATCTTCTGTTGGTGATATATTAATAGCACAGTCAGCCATTGCAAGAACTTCATTCTCACCTGTAGCGCTAGGACGTACAAGTATAAAACATGATGATACTATATTATTTTCAGGTTTTGTCTTAATAAGCTGGAGTGCAGGACGTACAGTATCTGCTGTTGAATATGTCGCACCTCCTAAAAGTGCATCTGCAATTCCCATTTTTACAAGCATTGTTCCAAAATAATTCGCCTGCAGCAGTATTCCTTTTGCCTGTTCAGGTGTAACCCCTTTGCTTTTACGGAGTTCACAAAAGGCTTCAATCATCTCATCCATTTTGTCATATCTGGCAGGGTCAATAATCTCTGCGCCCCTTATATTAAAACCACAGTCCTCTGCTGCTATTGCAATTTTCTCCTCACTTCCGATAAGTATCGGATGAAGGAAACTGCTTGCAAGCAGACGTGATGCAGCTTCAAGAATACGTGCGTCTTCACCTTCTGTAAATACGATTTTCTTAGGATTCTTCTTCAAAATAGCAATTAACTGTCCAAAACCAAACATTATTCCATCTCCAATCTATATTTTATTAGATGTATAACACATCAAGTTTTCCAATAATTCCATTCTGTCTAAAAGTATATTATAAAATTTCATGCACCTTGCATATTGTCTTACAATTTAATAAGATTGTCAAGCCTCATTTTGTACAAATTCACAACAATTTTTATTATAAAATACACTAAATATATGCAAGATTGCATACATGTAAACAATCTTGCCGTTATTCTGCTATAACAGACCACTTATTTATAAGTTTTTCAAGTGTATATACTGCATTGGCAGGACTTGTCGAAGGAAGTTTAATAATTTCCTTTTCTGTTTCTTTATAAGAATATTTCATATAAAGCTCATATGCCTTTGAACCATTTGCATAAATCCTGCCAATACTGCTATCTGTAAGTATATTTTTTATATTATTGGGTACAACATCTTTGATTGATGAGTCACTAGAGCCTGTAATACTGCATCTTCCTATAACGTCCCATATTGCTATGTTATTATTAAGAAGCAGCTTCTTCTTATCTTCAATAGTTTCTGGCACTTCATTTCCTGTTACAGCTGCTATTACTTTCCAGAACCTGTTCTGTGGATGTCCATAATAAAAGTTATTTTCCCTTGATTTTACAGATGGGAATGTTCCAAGTACAAGTACCTTTGAATTTTTATCCCATACCGGCTTAAATGTGTGCGTAATATTTTTATATTCTTCCATTTTATCTCCTAATAGCATATTTATTAAAAAAAACACTTCTATACTATAAAATTAACACAAGATAGTAATATTATATGTTTATATATACAAAAATACAAGATTTCTGGTTATATTTATATTATACAGACAGCAATATACATCCCATAACAGCTGCCTTTTGGTAAAACATTTGG
>VSNJ01000153.1 GCA_009774235.1 Lachnospiraceae bacterium | reverse complement strand
AATGATGAGGAAAAGGAAACCCTTACAGATGCCTGTAAGATATTTGTACTAAGGGGTGAGGATGTACACCTGGTACAGGGCGAAACATTTAATATAAAGATTACTTACCCATATGACCTGCGTGTGGCGGAGTCACTGGTACAGGAGCAGGCAGGGAAAACATCTGTATATTAATAAAAAAATACATGCCAGGCATTGTACATGCCTGGCAGGAAGGAACAGGAGATGCTTAACACAGTGTACCGCCTTGTTGCGCCAAGGCGTTTTGAAGTATGTTTTAACAATATAGATTTAAGTAGCGGGCAGGCTGTGGTAAGGCCTGCCCGCCTGTCAATATGCCATGCTGACCAGCGGTATTACCAGGGACTCCGGCCAGCGGAAGTACTGGGGCAGAAGCTGCCAATGGCATTAATACATGAAGGGGCAGGGTATGTGGTGTATGACCCGTCAGGGACATTCCCGTATGGCACAGAGGTTGTCATGGTGCCAAATACCCCTGTGGAATATGACAGTGTAATTGCAGAGAACTACCTGCGTTCAAGCAGGTTCCGTGCCAGTGGTTATGATGGTTTTATGCAGGAGAATGTTGCACTTGCCCTGGACCGGTTAGTGCCGCTTGCCCCTTCCACTGACAAGGCAGTGGCAGCCTTTACGGAGCTTGTGTCTGTAAGCGTGCATGCAATGAGGCGTTTTGGCAGGGCAGCACACAGCAGGAGGAGGGTAACAGGGATATGGGGTGACGGGAACCTTGGCTATATCACAGCGCTTGTTTCGAAGGCAATGTTCCCAGGGATAAAGCTTTATATTTTTGGCACAGACAGGGAGAAGCTGTCCAGGTTTTCATTTGCAGAGGAAACATTCCTTGTGGCGGATATACCAGAAGATGTATCTGTAGACCATGCATTTGAATGTGTGGGAGGTTCTGCGTCACATAAGGCAGTAAACCAGATTATTGGCTGTATAGAACCTGAAGGGACAATATCACTGCTTGGTGTTTCAGAATACCCTGTCCCGATAAATACACGCATGGTATTAGAAAAAGGCCTGCATATACAGGGCAGCAGCAGGAGTGGGCGTGAGGATTTCTTAGAAACCATTGCCTTGTATAAAAAGTATCCTTGGCTGGCAAGGTATCTTGGCAATATAGTGGGCACAGAGATAGAAGTGCATACAACCAGTGATATGGTACAGGCATTTGAAACTGATATACAGATGGGCATGGGCAAGACAATTATGGTATGGAACCAGTAATTTATAAATATACTATGATAAAAGTAGTAATTTTTTAGGGCAGCTGTATTAAAAATATAATATACAAAATATAAAATTATTATGTAAAAAATCCAGTTATATTTTATATATATTTCTTTAATGCAACCGCCCTTTTAACATATTTTTAACTATTCATTTCTTCTTTTAATAATTTCTAAAACTTCTTCTTCAGTTAGCTGTAACTTTCTGGCAATTTCCATGGTTTTCATATTCATTTCATAATATGCATAAACCATACCTTCTTGTCTGCCTTCACGTCTGCCTTCTAATATGCCCTCTTGTCTGCTTTCACGTCTTACCTGTTCTCTTATTTTTTCTTCTCTTTCTTTTAATACAGGTTCCATAATTTCTAATAATGTTTTACTCATATTTTCATCACTCCTTAATTTTTCTGCCAGTCTTTTATTTGCTTTTAAAGCTGCTTCTAACACTGAATCAGCATATTCTTTTTCCATTTTGCCATCCAGGCTGCTTATACCAGCAAGAAGGTCTTTTAAATCTTGTTCTTCAAGCCTGCCTGATAAAGCACACAACCATTTATGTTTTTCATGGTCAAGTTCCTTTGTTACTATAATTTGTGTTGTAAATGGTATACTGCTGCCATAAATGTAATATATTCCTTTATATGGGATTTCTATACTTACACCACATTTTTTAAGATATTTAAAAAGTTTTTCAGGTTTTGATTCACGTACATATGATACAGTGATACTTTTCATATTCCTGCTGTCAGGTTTTTCACCAGAAGCTTTGAACAGACCTGCATATGACTGTACTTTTACAAATACATCTATACCAAGTTTATCCTTTGGGTTTTTATATTCCAGAACATTATATTTTTTGAATATTTTCCCTATTTCATTTGCAGGTGCTATATTGCCAGTGTCCTCAATAAAAAGATCTATTTTAAGAGTTCCAGTGTTCAGTATATATTCTGGTACAAATATAAACCTGTCTATATCATGTCTCATTTCTAAATTCATAGCAGCCACATAAGGTGGATGCCATTGTATTTTCTTATCATCCATTAACTTCCTTCTTTCTGTATTATACCAGTGTTGACGTGTTATTGCAAGCATTTATATATATTATACCACATGTCTATAATTATGTTAATACAATTTTTCGCTATAATTTTAAAAATATATAAATTATTTGTATTATACATCTAAGATAAATTTTATATAATAAATAATTTATAAAACTATTGTAACGTCTCCAAATAACTTCTTGTAAGAACCTGGAACAAGGTATATAATGTTTACAATTCATATACAAATTAACAAGGAGGATATATTATGAAACCAACACCGGTTAAAGGAACAAGGGATTATCTCCCAAAAGAAGTACAAATACGGGATTATATGCAAAACATTATATTAGAAACATATAAGGATGCAGGGTTTGAGCGTATCACTACACCTATTATGGAGGATGCTGTTAATCTTGATAAAAGTGATGGCGGTGAAAATCTTAACCTGGTTTTCAGGATATTAAAAAGAGGCCAGAAGCTGTCTTCTGTGCTTTCAAGAGGGGATATATTAGAAAAAGAACTGTCTGACATAGGGCTGCGTTATGACCTTACATTGCCATTATCACGTTATTATGCCAATAACAGGAATAACCTTATGTCACCATTTAAAGTAATACAGATGGACAGGGTGTACCGTGCAGAAAATCCACAGAAAGGGCGCTTGCGTGAGTTTACACAATGTGATATAGATATTATAGGCAATGCCTCATGTGATGCAGAGATAGAACTTATTCTAACTACTGCCAAAGCATTAGACAAGACAGGTATTAAGAATTATAAAGTAAAAATAAATGACAGACGTATACTTAAAAGTATTTTTGAATATTCAGGATTTAAAGAAGAAGATTATGAGAAACTTTCAATAATTTTTGATAAGCTTGATAAAATAGGAATAGAAGGAATAAAAGAAGAACTTGCAGATGGAAATTTTAATACAGGGGCATCAGAAAAATTTATATCAATTTTTGAAAGTGGCGGATTAAGCCTTGCTTCTGTTAAAAATATATGTAGTGAAGAATTTGTACAAAATATCCAGAAAATAATGGATACAATAACAACGGTAACAAATGGCACAGTTGTTACAGAATTTGCACCATCATTGGTACGTGGACAAGGTTATTATACTGGTACTATATTTGAAGTAGAAGCAGAAGGCTATAGTGGTGCTGTTGCAGGTGGTGGAAGATATGATAACCTTATTGGAAAGTTTTTAAATGAAGATATACCAGCTGTAGGATTTTCAATAGGTTTTGAAAGAATATTTGAGATACTTATGGAAAATAACCTTGAAGTACCTGGACAGAAGAAATTAATTGCAGTCTTTTACGACAGTGAAAATTATGCTGCTGCACTTTCATATGCAGAAGAACTTAGAAAAGATTACAAAGTATCTGTAATTGCAAGACCTAAGAAATTTGGCAAGTTCCTTAATAAACTTGAACAGCAGGGCTTTAGTGGTTTTGCTGTCTATGGGCAGGAAGATGGCGTTAAATTATTTTCTTAAAAATACAAAATAATAAAAACAATAGACAAATTTTAAAACCAGATATCCCATGGGTATGTACAGATTTTTCAGATTTACCTGCAAAATCTTCATTTTGCCTCTGTTGGATAAAATGACATGTCTGAAAAAATTTATCTTTAAAATATAATACTTTTTAGATAAATTCCAGACATGTTCTTTTTAAAGTGCTTTCTTGTGGAAGAAAAGCCTGCGCTGCTTATGGCACAGGAAAGCAGGTATTGAAGATTGTATATATTTATCTGTCTGTTTTGTTTTTATAAATTACCCATTAAACCTGCCTGTTTTTTTAAACGTTGTTTTAACTGTTCTAAAAAGTATTCATTGCCTGTTACTTGCAATACTGGGCCAAAAGAAAGTATTTCAATAAGCAGTTCAGTTTCCACATTTTTATTATAGTAAATACAACATTCATATGTATCATTATCAATTTTTGTAGTATTCTTTTCATAATTAGCGAACTGCAACATAGTGCGTTCAAGTGCATTGCGTTTATCTTTTATAAGCAGCCGTACAGGTTCTTTATAATATGATTCCCGTATTGCTTTATTAATATCAGGCAGGTTTGTTTCATATTTTTCAATAAGTGATATTTCAATCATATTACTAAGGTTATATAATTCAATTCTTGGTACAGAGTTTCCAGGACATGGTGATGCTATAAGGCGGAACCGGTCATTTTTGAGTGAATATTCAAGCCGGCATGGTAATAATTCATGTATATTAATACTGTTTTTACCCTTATAGTTAATACTAATCCATTGGCAGTTTTTAATAGCAGACAAAATTGTCTGGAATACATTTATATAAACAGGACTGCTAAAATCGTCTTTATCTGTAAAACGGTCATAATAATAGAAATCTTCTGGTGTCCATAATGGTTTGTAATCTGCAAAAAGTTTTTTTAGGGAATCCAGCTGTTCTTCATTAAAGAAAAGTTGGATTTTTTCATCTAAAAGCAATGCACTTATATAACACTTCTGCAGTTTTGATAAAGGTATAGAGAAACCATCAGAAAGTTTCGATATAAATATTCCATTATTTTCTTCAAAAAAATCCCATTCACCAGATAGTATTTTTGGCATTATAAAAAGCGGGCTTTCTTCAAAGCCATCTTCTTTAATACAACAATTTAAATCTTTTTTAGAAAATGCACATTGTTGTGAAAGGATTTTTTTCATTACCTGGTAATAACAATTATATATATCTGAAAAAAGGTTCATAATAGTTTTATACTCCTTTTATAATATAATTTTACTGGATTTTGATATTTAAAGAAATAATTTATAGATATTATATTAAGGATATACAGCTCCAATGCTTAAGGAGTGTTTTTTAATAGCTTACTTAATAAAGTTAAAATAATTATATACCTGGTATTATATCCAATAAATTATAATCTGTAATAGTTATTATAGCATACTTGCAGGGTATATAAAACTATGGTAATATTATTAAATTAGTAATATATTGAAACTTTTAATGAAGAAAGGAAAGTTTTATATTGTTATGGATAAAAAAATAATAATATTTACTGGAATCCAGGCAAGTGGGAAAACCAGTTTTTATAAGTGTTTCCTGTCTGGGGAATATGAACATATAAGCCTTGATATACTGCATACACGGAATAAAGAAAATATTGCTATAGATAAATGTTTCAGGGACGGCAGAAGTTTTGTTATTGATAATACTAACCCCTCAGCAGAAGACCGTAGAAAATATATTGAAAAAGCATTGGAACATGGGTATTATATAGAAGGGTATTATTTTGCTTCTGTAATAGCAGACTGTATAAACAGGAACAGGCAGCGGGAAGGAAAAGCTTGTGTGCCAGATTGTGCAGTTGCCAGTACATATAATAAACTTGAAATTCCTTCGTTAAAAGAAGGTTTCCATAAACTAAATTATGTAAAAATGGAAAATGGTGGTTTTGTAATAGAAGACTGGAGTGAGGATAAATGAAATTTGATGAATTTGATAAGCAGATGAGAATATATGAACAGTCACTTGACCAGGTGGTACTGCCAGACATATATATTGCAGCAAGGCTTGACGGCCGTTCATTCACAAGGCTGACCAAGGAAATATGCCAGTTTGAAGCACCTTTTGATATACGTTTCAGGGATTTAATGACAGATACAGCCTGTCATTTAATGGACTGTGGTTTCAGGATAGTGTATGCATATACAGAGAGTGATGAAATCTCTCTTTTATTCCATCCTGGTGAGCATGCATTTGGAAGAAAGACCAGGAAGTTAAATACAACACTTGCAGGTGAAGCAAGTGCAGTATTCAGCCTTGCTTTGGGAAAGGCGGCAACCTTTGACTGCCGTATTATACCACTTCCGGACAAGGAGAGGGTAAGGGACTATTTTGTATGGAGACAGGAAGATGCCCATAGGAATTCATTAAACAGCTATTGTTACTGGACACTGCGCAAAGAAGGTCTGGCAAAACAGCAGGCAACGGCCATGCTTGAAGGGAAAACAGTTTCTTACAAGAATGAATTGCTTTTCCAAAGAGGAATAAATTATAATAATCTGCCTTGCTGGCAGAAGCGTGGAACTGGTATTTATTATAAGGATATTGTTATAGAAGGATATAATCCTGTAACAAATAAAAATACAGAAACTATGCGGAGAAAGTTATATATAGATTATGAATTAAAAACGGGCAAAGAATATGGTGAGTGGGCAGAGCATTTTCTAGAATTATAGGCAAATACAGATGGCAGTATAAATAACCAGATATGCAGGATTAGTGGCAACAGAAGAAACATTACATTAAAACCAGGAAATCTAGTTAATAAGGTTTCCTGGTTTTTATAATTATATAATGCCAGGGTCAAAAGTATTTTGCCTCCACAATTGGTGCTACAGATTGCTTGTCTGTATTTTTTAAATTTTAACTATTTTATAATAAAAGGAGCTATAATATGAGGATTTTATTAGTTGAAGATGATATAGAAACCAGTGATATGTTAAAAGATTTTCTTATAACTGAGAATTTTGAAGTAGTAACTGCTTATGATGGGAAAAGTGCATGTAAGAAATTTTTAGAAGATAAATACAGCCTTGTATTACTTGATATTATGATACCTGGAATAAATGGGATTGAAGTTATGAAGATAATACGTAAAAGCAGTACAGTACCAATTATTATTATATCTGCAAAAGATTCAGATTCAGACAAGACATTAGGATTAGGTTTAGGTGCAGATGATTATATTACAAAACCATTTTCAGTTATAGAAGTGCTGGCAAGGATAAAAGCAAATATAAGAAGAAATACACAATATATACCAAATATTCCTAATAAGGAAAATATATTAAAAAAAGGAAATCTTACAATAGATACAGATACTTATTCTGTATTAAAAAATGGTAAAAAAATTGAACTTACAGTGAAAGAGTTTGAAATATTAAAAATGTTAATCCAGAATCCACAGAAAGTTTATACTAAGAACCAGATATACTCTTCTGTATGGAATGATGTGTATATTGGGGATGAAAATGCAGTTAATGTACATATTAGCAGGCTCCGGGGCAAGATAGAAGACAATCCACGTGACCCAAAGTATATCGTTACAGTCTGGGGAATTGGATATAAACTAGGAGATGTGGAATGAAGGACAGTTTAATTATATTTTTTATGGCATGTATTATTATTTTATTATCTAGTATTATCTTTTACCAGAAATTTGTTTTCAAAAAGGGAATAAAGTCAGAATTAGAAAAGGTATGCCAGAAACTTTCAGATATTTTAGAAAAAGGGACTGATGAAAAGGTTATGGTATTTACGGATAATAAAATAATTATGGATTTAAACGGGCAGATTAACAAGCTGTTAATAGACAGGCAAAAGATAAAGACTGATTATAAAAGACAAGAAATATCTTCTAAAAAAATGCTTGCAAATATTTCACATGATATTAAAACACCATTAACAGTTATTCTTGGTTATCTTGAGATTATCCGTCTAAGCAACAAAGAAAATGAAGCATTACAAAAAGTAGAAATAAAGGCAAAACAGGTTATGGAACTTGTAAACCAGTTTTTTACATTGGCAAAACTTGAAGCTGGTGATACAGATATAAAGATAACTAAAGTAAATATTAGTGAATCCTGCAGGGAAAATGTGCTTGGATTTTATGAAATACTAATCCAGAAAGAATTTGAAGTGGATATATTAATTCCAGAGCAGGATTTATTTGTATATGGTGACAGGGAATCTATAGACAGGATTTTATATAACCTGGTTTCAAATGTAATACGCTATGGAAGTGATGGTAAATATATAGGATTTCTTATAAGGGAAGATAGTGGTTATATATACATAGATATAACAGATAAAGGAGCAGGAATAGATAAAGAGTTTGCAGAAAGTGTATTCGAAAGGCTTTATACAATGGAAGATTCACGTAACCGCCGGATACAGGGTAATGGACTGGGGCTTACGATTGCAAGAAACCTTGCAAAACAGATGGGTGGCGATATACTGCTGGAAAGTACACCTGGAATAAAGACCATTTTTTCAGTAAAACTTAAAAAATTTATATATTAAATAAAACGAAAGAAATTTGTATGAATTATTCAAGAGTTTTGAAAAACTAAACTGTTATAATGGTTTTCAGAAAGGGGGCAGGAAATATGACATATATATTACAAACAAACCAGCTGTCAAAAGCTATTAATGGAAAACAATTAATTGAAGATGTAAATATCCATGTTAAAAAGGGAGAAATTTATGGGTTTCTTGGACCAAACGGGGCAGGAAAAACAACAGTAATGAAAATAATTACAAATATCTGGAAACCAACTACAGGAACTGTTGAGTTATTTGGAGAAAAACTTACACCAAAATCATATGATGTTTTAAAAAGAATTGGAAGCATTATAGAATTCCCATGTTTTTATGAACATATGAGTGGCAAAGAAAATCTCTGGCTCCATTGTGAGTATATGGGGTATTATAATCCAGACAGTGTAGATAATGCCCTTGGAATGCTAGGGTTACAAGATGCAGCAGACCAGGCTGTAAAAAGTTATTCATTAGGCATGAAACAACGTTTAGGAATAGCACGTGCAATTTTATGCAGACCAGAACTTCTTGTACTTGATGAACCAGTAAACGGTCTTGACCCAGCTGGAATAAAGCAGACAAGGAACCTTTTTAAAACATTGTGTACAGAATATGGTATTACCATTATTATATCAAGCCATATACTTTCAGAAATAGAAAGCATTGCAGATACTATTGGTGTAATTAAACGTGGACATATAGTAAAGGAAATTTCTATGAAAGAGATTTATGGAATGGACGCTCCATATATTGAACTTGAAACAAATGATATTAAAAAGACATCTTATATATTGTCTGAACAACTTGGACTGGATAATTTTAAAATTACAAATAATGACAGTATCCGTATATATGATGGTAAAACAACTACAAAAAATATATCAGCAGCACTTGCAAAATATAATGTAGATATTAATTTTATTGGAAAGAAGACGGAAAGCCTTGAAGACTATTTCTTAAAGCTTACAGAGGAGGGAAAATAATGATAAAACTAGCCAGACATGAAACTGTCTCTTAAACACATA
>VSNJ01000152.1 GCA_009774235.1 Lachnospiraceae bacterium | reverse complement strand
ACGTATAATACTTCTGAAATTTTTGTGGGTGTCAGCCGTATTGCAGAAATAGTCTGATAAAATTACTAAACTTGTTTAAGATTTTAAATAATACTAATAAGCGGTTATTGGGCAAATTCCAATAACCGCTATTTTAAATAAACATGCAAGTAAGCCATAAAACCATATATTTATAACTTTTGGCTTAATAAGGCAATTAACATATGCCACCAGACTGCAGGCAATACTGGTTGTAATATCTTATGCCCTGCCTTTATGTTTTTTCTTATGGCTAAAGAAATCTTTCCATACTACAGGATGAAAAAGTATAAGTACAGGAAACAGTTCAAGTCTTCCTGCAAGCATATCAAATATAAGTATGTATTTTGACAACATTGAAAAATGGCCAAAGTTCTGTGCAGGTCCTGCAAGTCCAAGTCCAGGTCCTATATTGTTAAGAGTTGCAACAACAGCTGTAAAATTAGTAACAAGGTCTTTGTCTTCTAGTGTGACAATAAATACTGATATTGAAAAAACTATAATAAAAGTAATAAAATATGCATTAACTGAGCGCACTATCTCATGTTCTACAGGTTTACCATCAATTTTAATCTTTTTAATAATCTTAGGGTGTATATAAGAACTAAGTTCTTTAAAAACAGCTTTTACTAATATAATTATACGTGATACTTTTATACCGCCACCTGTACTTCCAGCACATGCACCAATAAACATTATAAGTACAAGAGTTGCCCTTGAAACCTGTGGCCACTGGTCAAAATCTGCAGTAGAAAAACCAGTAGAGGAAATAATTGATGTGACCTGGAAAAATGAATGGCGTAGTGCATCACCTGTTTTATAAAATACATTTAGTATATTTAAAAATATAATTCCAGTAGATGCCATAATAACTAATATATATGCACGTACTTCTTCCATTTTAAATGCCTGTTTCCATTTATGGAACAGTATAAGGTAAAAAGCATTGAAATTAATTCCAAATAAAAGCATGAATATAGCAGTTACCCATTGTATATATGGAGAATAGCTGCCAAGGCTGTCATTTTTAATGCCAAATCCTCCAGTGCCTGCAGTTGCAAAACTTGTACATATTGCATCAAAGAAAGACATGCCTCCTGCAAGAAGAAGCACCAGTTGTATAATTGTCATACATAAATAAATCAAATATAAAATACGTGCAGTATACCTGAGTTTTGGTACAAGTTTGCCAACAGAAGGTCCAGGGCTCTCCGCACGCATAAGGTTTATAGAAGAAGCACCACTTAATGGGATAATTGCAAGCAGGAACACAAGTACCCCCATACCTCCAATCCAGTGTGTAAAAGAACGCCAGAACAAGTTGCAGTAAGATAATGCTTCTACATCACTTAGTATACTTGCCCCAGTTGTGGTAAACCCAGATACAATTTCAAAAAGGGCATCAGTATAACAAGGGATTTCACCACTAAGCCATAAAGGAAGAGCACCAAAAATACTCATAAATATCCAGCTGAATGCTGTTGCTATACATCCTTCTTTAAGATAAAATACAAAACTTCCTGGTTTTCTCCTGGCAAGGAGAAAACCACAGGCAATACACAGCACAGCTGTTATAAGATAAAACCAGCCAGCTTTTTCGTGGTATATAAGCCCTGTAAGGGCAGGAAATAGTAAAAGGATTGCTTCAATTGACAGTACAACACCTGAAATATACCGTATAACTGCTCTGTTCATTATAATACTCCATTCATCTATTTTAAAATATCATGTATATCATTAAAACCAGAATGTGTAGTAACAATAATAACACTATCCCTGGCTTGTATGCTGTCAGAACCAGAAGGTATAATTATGCCGCTTTTCCGGTATATACATGAAACCAGCAGGTTATCTTTAAGGTTTAAATCCATTAAAGGTATATTTGTAATTCCTGGTTCATCTTTTACAACAAACTCTATTGCTTCTACCCTTGAATCAAACATATGGTATAATGTTTCAATATTGCTGTTCATAGAAGCTTTTTTGGCACGGACATAGGCTATAATTGCTTCGGCAGTAATGTATTTTGGATAGATAACACTTCCTAAATCCAGATGGCTCACAACATTTTTGAAATTAATGCGGTTAAGTTTTGTAATTACTTTTGCAGAAGAGACTTCCCTTGCAAACAGGGTAAGAAGTATATTTTCTTCATCAATGCCAGTAAGTGGCACAAATGAATCTGCATACTCTAAACCAGCTTCTTTTAAAAGTTCCCCATCTGTACCATCACCATTAATAATAATTGCTTTTGGAAGTAATACACTAAGTTCTTCACAGCGTTTACGCCTGCTTTCAATAATTTTTACAGAAATTCCAGCAGAAATAAGCTGCTTTGCAAGATAATAAGAAACCTTGCCTCCGCCGCTTATAATAGTATTATGTACCCTGTTGGTTGCAAATCCAATATTTTTAAGGAACTTTTTGGCATCTTTGCTTGATGCAATAAATGAAACCTTATCACCCGCAACCAGCCTGAAATTTCCAGAAGGTATATGTACTTCGCCATTACGTTCAACAGCACAGATTAATATATTTTCTGCAAGCTTCTGCTGCTTTATTGCAGCAACTGTAAGACCTGTAAGTATATTTTCTTTGGGAAGCCCAAATTTAATAATTTCTATCCTGCCTTGTGCAAATGTACTTACTTCCAGCGCAGTTGGAATTCTTAAAACCCTTGAAATCTCACGTGCTGCTTCAAGTTCAGGATTAATAATCATAGTAAGCCCAAGTTTTTCACGCAGATAAGATACTTCGTCACTGTAATCAGGGTTTCTTACCCTGGCGATTGCTGCACAGTTACCAACACGCTTTGCTACAGTACAACATAAAAGGTTAAGTTCATCTGAATCAGTAACAGCTATAAACAGGTCCGCATTTTCAATTCCGGCTTCCATCTGTATACTAAAACTTGCACCTGTACCTACAATGCCCATAACATCAAACAGCCCGCTTGCCATCTGTACTTTTTCAGAATCCCTGTCAATAACAGTAATATCATGTCCTTCCTTTGCAAGCCGTTCTGTAAGTGAAATCCCTACCTTGCCGCAGCCAGCAATAATAATATTTAATCCATTTGTCCTTTTTACCTCTGGTTTGAACATGGCTTCCTCCTAATTATCAGTTATATTAGGATATTATAATACATTTTGCATAAAAAAGATAGGACTATATTTTTATATATAATACTAAAAATTGGATACTACCTATCGTGTATCCAGCTTTCTAAAACTTTCTCCCATTCCTTCTTTAATTCCTTATCTGTAACTTCTTTAATTGCCTGCTTTAAAACATCTATACAATCATTATTTCCCATATTATGTAAAATTTCTGCTTTATCTCTCAAAAAAGCAAATTTATATTTTCCATCACTTTTTACATTTTTATCATATATTCCAATTGCTTTTGTTATGTCATCTAACGCTTCTTCTAAAGCACCTGAACCTTGATGAATCTGTGCCATAAATTTCAAATGCCACTCGTTGTTTTCATTATATATTTCTTTTAATTCTTTTTCCGCTTTGTCATATATGCCTACTGATATATACATTTTTATAACAATATTATAATTAAATGCAGTTACTTTTTCAGTCTTCCAATCCTGCCAGCATCTTTCCAATATTTGAATATAATTACTATAATCTTCCCCATTTTTTCCAAATATCTTAATTGCAGATGCATATATTTGAATTACAGCTTTCCTCATTTTATTATTATCTACAGGATGGCCAACCTTGTTAAACCATTCTATAAAAAAAGCTGGTTCCTGGTATGCTAATGCATCTGACAATTCACCTACAATGCCATATATATGTTCAAAAATATTAGTCTCGGCATAGAGCGTTACAACTTTTTTAAAATATCCAAATGGTTTCCACAAACAAGTGTTTAAGTTTTCGTCTGAATTCAGAGGCTGGTTTTTTACTAAATTTACAATTTCCAGATATATTGCAACAGGTATTTTTTCATATACGATTTGATTTAATATATTAGAAACTTTCTTTTGTAACTCCTCCTCCTTTTTTACATCACCACAATTTTTTCTATTTTCAACAATGTAATAACGGTAGATTCTTAATAGCTGAAGCTGGGCGGGGGATTCATTTGGATTTATAGATAATACCTTAACAAACACTTCTTCTGCTTTCTTATACTCATAATTCCAATTATAGAATTTTCCAATATGAAAAGTAATTAACAACTTACAATTAGAATCTATATCACGCTCCAGCAAATCTTGTAATTCTTTTACTGCCTGTTTATTCCTGTCCTTTTTCTCTTCCTTTTTTCCTGAATGCACCCAGAGTTCCAATTTCTCAATTAGTAACTTTATGGAATAATAAGAAGTTAAATCATCATTTTTTAATAATTTATTAATATTGGTTATATGTATCTCCTTATCCTTTTGATTTGAAAATAGTAGTAAACTGTTATATATTAAGATTTTCATTTGAGAGTTTGCACATGTCTGGAAAACATCTTTTAAAAAGTTTTGATGTAAAGCAAAAAAAGTATAAAATCCCAATGTCCTGTTTTCATTTTCTTTATTCAGGTAATCCATAATTTCCTTTTCATAAACCAGCTGGACTACTTGTGGTTTTTCTTTAACTAAAGCCTTCATTGAATTTAAAATTATATCATGAATAGAATAATATCCATCTTCTAATTTTAAAAATCCACGCTTTGTTAATTCCACAACCTCTGAAAAAATACACTGCTTCAAGAATCCAGCCTCTACACGGTTACTATCTAACTTTGATAAAAGCATGCAAACTTCTTTCTTTTGACAAAAGTAATCTCCCAAAATTTTCTTACATATTTCTTGTGAATTGGTCAGCTCACTATCCCTTAATTCTACTAATCTTCCGGTATTCAGGAAATCAGTAACGTCCAATCCATTATCCTCTTCTAAAAGATATGTCTTTATAAGTTTCAATGTCATCGGATGGTATTCTAACTTTTTAAATAAAGACATGAACTCATTATCCTGGAATTTACTGTCTGTAAAAATCTGTTGTGCTTCTTCCTTTGACATAAAGTCAATTAATATCTTTTCAGAAATAGCACTATTGAATATCTTTTCCTGGGATATAATTATTAATTTAGAATTACAAGTTTTTGCACAAAGAAATTCAGATATAACATTATTAATCCCACTAAAAACATTATCTAATACAATCAAACTTTTTGTCCCGTCAATCTTGCTTAACAAATTAAAATTCTGTCCTAACATGTTATAAACTGAATAAAGAGAAATCTCTTCTGCTTTTTCGCATGACACCCAGAAACAATTAAAATCTTTTATTTGGGATACTACCTTCTTCACCAATTCAGTTTTTCCACTTCCGCTAATACCATAAATCTGAATTATATTATTTCCTTTGATAGCATTAGTAATTTTTTCTTCTTCACTTTTCCGTACAACATAATCTGTATCTGGTTTTGGTACTTTATTAAGTAATCTACACCCTGTACTTTTCTGTAAATAATAATTCTGGGTGATATCATGCCCTGCCATAGTACTATGTGACAGTTTATTATTTATTTGCCGGGTCATTAATATCCCTCCCTGCTATATTACTATTTGTTGCTTGGTTATTATTCTGTTTTACTTTATAATTTGTTCTATTTGATGTTGTTATCTTATAAACCTTATTAGCTGTATACAAAGATATAAATAATCCTAGTATTGAACATACTCCTGAAACAATATTAAATATTTCCATATTATCCTTATATGGTGTCTGCAAAGTTCTAAACACCATAGTTCCTTTCATTTTAATATTATAATGTATTCCCTTAACACTCTGGTGTACAGTTTGTCTAAATGCTTTAACAGCCCTGGTTCCTGGTTCTTACTTCCTATGTCCTGAAAAAAAATAGCTGCTCCATATAACCATATATGGTTTCATAATCACCCAGTTTTACAAACCCATATTTTTCGTATAATCCAATTTCGCCACTCATAATATATACTTTTTCATAGCCAAGCTCTTTCGCATAAGAAATAATACTTTGAATCATTATTTCTGACAATCTCCTGCCACGGTACAACCCGTCTACAAAAACAAATCCTATGAATGGTGTAAAATCATACTGTCCAGGCAATTCATCTTTTTCAGTAAATGTAGCAAATCCTGCCACCTTTCCATTTACACAGACAGCACACACCCTCTCCCATTCTTTCCATGCATTTTCCTGCATTTTCTTTGCTAAAAAAGCACCTGCTTTCCACGAACACCTTTCTGCCAAAGAAATTGTTTCTTTCCAATATTTATGTTCTTTTGTCATCAAATGAATTTCTATCATATGCTTCTCCTGTTTTGTATTTTAATTTTCAAACGATATTTTTTTAACCTGTCCTTTCTGATATCTTTATATATACTTATGATAATTTAGCCAGTTTCTAAAACACCCAAAAGAGGTATCAAAGGAACTCATTTCCCTTGATACCCCCATTTTACCACATTACTGAAGTATCAGATTTTTACAAAAAACCTAGCTTTCAGCAATGCATATGCATTAATTATACATTGATTATGCATTAAAAGTTTATCAACTTTTTTCCTAAATCGTTCAATTGCTTGAATTTCTTCATGTGCTGGCTGCCTGGGGGATGGCATATCCATGTTATATCACTCTCTTTAAATTTAACTTCTCATTGCATAATAGAACAAAAAACTATGTTTAATGAAAACTTTTATAATTTTTGTTTCCATTATAATATGTTCCTATGTAACTGACAAGCACTGGTTTTACCTGCCGTTTAAAAATATAGTGCCAAGTTAATAGATAACATTATTTTATAATTTTTGATACTTCCCAACCAGCAAACAGTTCAGCAAGCTTATTTATACCAGTCATCCCCTTATGAATACCACAACTGTTTTTTTCATTATTCTGTTTTACACAACAATCTTTATGCCAGCAGTCTCCCATCTGCCTGCCCTTCACACTCCATTCATCATTTTCTGTCAATTCATATGTGATTGCCTTAATTACTCTTTCTGTCGAATATCTTTTAAATCCCATAAGATATTCCTTTGTTTTCCTGTCCTCAATCCTGCCAATATCAATCCTGTGGTCTGCAATCGCACACAAAATCCTCTCCCTCATAGCAATTTTATCCTTCTTACCTGTACCAGTCCATTCTACGAGCTTACTAAAGCTTAGAATAATATACTCAAAACAAATCATATCTAAAATCACAACCTGTTCATGGTACACTGCTGCCAGCTCCCTGAGCTCCAGATACTTATTCATAACATCCATATTGTCATAAACAATATCAAATGCAAGAAAATATTTGTCCCCATCACTTGGCACAAGCTCCCTGGCTGCTTCCAGAAGTCCTTGGTTGCTTCCTTTACTTTCAACAATAAATTCACAATGAAAAAGATATTCATTTACAAGTTCCCAAAAATGAAGTCCTGCTCCTGTGTCCTCTGTCCAGATATATTTCATACAGCCACCAGCTCCCTTTTAAGCGACACCTTGTAATCATTCTCATAAAGCAGCATAAAACTTCCTTGTGATAAATTCAGCCCATCACAATTCCTGGCAAACAGCATATACTGGTTGCTGCAGTCAAAATTAATAAACCTTCTGTCTTCATTATTCAAAAGCAGGTCTGCATTATCAATCACGATAAATTTATCCCTGCATTTTTTCAAATTATCATGAAATCCCTCAGTCTTATAATTAAACAATTTTATTGCCTTATACTCTTCTAACAGCCTCAAATCCTCCAGCATCTGGTAAAGATATGTCTTTCCAGTAGCACTGTCTCCCCTTACCAATGTAATCCTGTCAGCAAATTCCAGGGAATAAGAAAATGGGGCAGCATTAAATTTTATGGTATTATAAATCATCCAGACTCCTCCTTTTATATTCCCTGGACCACCAATGTTCATAGCCTTTACTTCCAGTCACTATATCAGCATCATTAAAACAAATTTCTACATCGTCTTTTATATAGATCCGTTCTGGTCTGGTCATATATAAAGAAATACCTTCCATTGAAAAAAGAATATCCAGTACATTCTGGCCACATTCATTTGCATTTACTACTTTCCCAGGATTCTTCATAATATTAAGTATGGTTTTGCAGCCACTGGAAAGATTCCGTATTGTTCCCAGCCCATACTTTGTTTCTATATGCTTATCCTTGTTTAATTTTGCATGGTCAATCTGCCAGATAAGTTCTTTGTCCTCTTCTGTGAATCTTTCATTACTTGTATATAAATTAAAATACAAGTCATTTTGTAAAATCCACTTGCCAGAATCCTGCTTATCCGTATAAAGATATATCATTCCAGCCACCACCTTATATATAATCTAATAAACGAAAAAATCCTCTTCACTCTGCTGTCAACATATATTCTATTAACTGATGAAACCATTAATTCTAATATCAAAATGTAAGTAAAAATTCCACAAACCTTTTCTTGGATGGAATTTAAAAACCTGTTATCTGTGCAAATTAAATTTTTAATATTACAAAAATTATTGCTTTTCACAATTATAAAAACACAAAGACTCTTTTACCATTTTCCCACATCTCCAGCAAAAAATCAACAGTTTCCTCTTCTAAAACAGGATAACCGCATAAAAAGTTATTGCCAATAAAAAGGGTTTATAACCTGTTTTTTTAGTTTGATGCTTTATATAATGCTGGCTTTATAGCATCTGCTGATAATGCTGACAATATATTTTCCAGTTCTTTTTCACAGTCCCTTGCTATTGTTTTCCTTATCCTTTTCCGACTCTGGCCATACAATGTCTGCACAATGCGCAGTATTATTTCCAGCAATTTCATCCAGCTGTTTTTTCCGATGAAAAGACGCATTATTCATAACAATAACTGCATCCTTAGGAAATACAGGCAAAAGAATTCCTTCAAACCATCTCTCAAAAAACCCACCAGTCATTGTAGTACTGTACCGCATTGGTGCAATTATTTGTTTTCCATATTTTGCAGCAATAATATTTGTACGTTTAAATTTTCTTCCTTTTATTTTGCCGTAAACCTTCTTCCCTCTTTCTGGATAAGCATATTCACGGTACAGATAACTATTAATTCCTGTTTCATCAATATATACAATATTTTCTTCATTGATATCCGCTGTTTTCTCCAGGTATTCCTTTACCTGTCTTTCTTTTTGCTCATAATAACGCAGTGTCTTTTTTTTCGTGTTATTCCAAGCCTTTTTATTGCTTTTCTTACTGCTTCAATACTGCATCCAGACTCTTCAGCAGTCTCCCTTAAAAAAGCGTCCGGGTTTTCTTCTAAAAACAATGCCAGTTTTTCCGGATCAATTTTTTTAAACCCTCTTTTTAACGGTTTATTTGATAAATCACCTGTTTCTTTATATTTTTTAACCCACTGGCTTATTGTATTTATTCCTGCACCAAATAT
>VSNJ01000151.1 GCA_009774235.1 Lachnospiraceae bacterium | reverse complement strand
CTAGAAAAAGAATTTACATATAAAAACAGAAAAAAAGAACTTTATACAATAGAATTTTAATAAACAATATTTAAGGTCAATAGTAAATGTTTTGCACAAATATATGGACTATATACACTACTGCATATCCCATCTGGAAGCCATGTCCTAAACATGGCTTCCGGATGGGAAAATTTTAGAACTGCCATAGCAGGTAAATTATACACTTTTAAATTGCCAGATATCCTCCAGACTGTCTTTATTCTATAACCAGTTCCCTGGTTCCTGCCCTCTTTATCCTTCTTGAAGAAACAAAAGCAAATAAAAAGAAACTTGTACATATAAATACAGCTGGCATTACAAAAACAGACAAACTGAATTTAATTTTGAGATTTGAAATCCCAACTACCCTTAAAATAAAACTTAACATTTTTTCTGAAAATATTATAGCACTGGCACTTCCTATAACTGTTCCTATAAACGCTGCAATTAAAAACCTTATTGCAAATTGTAAACGCAGTTCTGCAGAAGTAAAACCAAGTGCTTTATATATACATATATCCCTCCGTTCCCTTATAAATGATTTTGAACATACCATTTGTACTACAATCATAGCAAAAACTATTGAAAAAGCATATACAACCAATGTCATTATATTAAGAGTAATTTCAAATTTACTGTCTATCCCAGGTGATTCATTAAAACAGGCATACAATATATCCCCATACTTACTGTTTAATCCATCAGATATATCTTTTCCTTTTTCTCTGTTATCAAGAATATATCCTAGATATACAATATGAGTATCCATAATTCTTGATGCTGCCTCTGTAGTCATACTGCAGTTTACACCAGCATCCCTCATATCCTGGTTTAAACCTGAAATAATATATTCCTCTTTTTGGCCATTATAACCTATAAATACTTTATCACCAATTTCTAACCCAAGATTTCCAGCAGTGATTTCTGTTATTGCAATTTCATTATTATATAATGGTGCTCTTCCTTTTGATACCGCTTTTATATATTCCGGGCTGCTGTAAATTGCTGATAAAATTTTCTCACCATTTATAGAAAAATAAAAATTACTACAACATTTATAAGAAACTTTAAATCCACTGCTCTTACTAATTGTTTCCTCTATTTCAGCTATCTTGGTATCAGAAATATTTTTCTCTAAATTTATTTCTAAATCAGAATAAATAATTCCCATAGCATCCCATACAGATGTTTTATTAATTACATTTTCAAGCATCATCATAGTAACCATAAAATAAACAAGCATAGAAACTATAAGAATTACACCTGTATACTGTCTTTTATTTGAAGTAAACTGGCGGAATGCAAGGCTTGCAGAAAGTACTTTCTGGCTGATTGCCGCCTTTATCCTGCTGTCAAAATAAATGTCACTTTTCCATCCTGAAACTGCCCTTACTGGTGATATATCTGCGGTTTTCCTGGTAACAATAATAATACAAAAAACTGAAACCAGAAAAATCCCCTGCAATATCATGCTACATTTTCCTATAGAAATCTGTTTTATTGGAACAACGCCTGTAACAGGAAAAAATAAATTACTAACTATTCTGCACATAGGAATTGCTGCCAATATTCCAAAGGCAGTACCTATAACCTGGGCAGAAAAATACTGTACAACAAGTATAATTCGTATTTGCCAGTTTACAAATCCCTGTGATTTCATAATTCCAAAAGCCACATATTCCATTCTAATCCACGTTGATACACTATGGCATATAACAACTATAACTGCGACCAGTAACAAAATTATAAAAACCGTAAGTATAATACAAATTGTTTTTGGATAAAGACAAGTATAATCAAATATCATTGTTTTGGTCATTATCCCAAAACTCATATCAGAAATATCTGTATCTAAATTAACCTGGCGTATAAACCTGGCATCTGTAAGGCTGCATTTATTATTTTTATAAATATAAAATTGTATAACAGTCTTGTCACCTGTTTTCTTACTTTTCACAGCTTTAATATTATCAGAATATATCTTTTCATAATCTCCACCACTTATAAAAATATTCTTCCACCCCATTACAGCTGCACCAAGTTCCGGGTCTTCTATAATTCCTGCAATTTTAAATTTATATATATAAGTACCAATTTTAATATCCAGCATACCACCAGTTTCACATAACATATTTGTCTTCATGCCTTGTGAAATATAAACTTCTCCTTGTTTTAATTCTGGCGTGCTATCTAAAAAACCTGTACCCTTAGAATTAAAAAGCCTGTATCCTGGTCTTACCTTTTGTACAAAAACCTGGTTTTCATAAGAATAATCTTTGTATACCACTTCTGATGCTTCAAGTGTTTCTATTTCTTTTACATATTCTACCAGCGGATGGTTTTCAACATCAGATACAAGTCTGCCAGATAAATTATCTTTATAAACAAGACACAAAACGTTACCTGTACCCGCCCGTTTCTGTGCATCTTTCATGCCACCATAAACATTGCCCTGTACCCCTAGTATTGACACTAATGCCATTGAAATTACTGCCATAAGCAGGACAATATTTATAAAAGAACCTTTTTTATTCCTGATATCTGCCATAATTATTGTAAATAATCCCATTCCCACACCTCACCATTCCATTGACTCAAGCCATGCGTTAACTTGTGTTTCACGGTTTTTCTCATCCTGTGTACCATACGCAGGCAGAGAAAGTTCACCAGTTATATTGCCATCTTCAAGATATAAAATCCTTGTTGCCCTGAGAGCTGCCTTTAAATCATGTGTAACCATCAATATACTTTGCCCATCTTCGTTAAGGCCTGTAAGCAGGTCAAGAACACCTGTAGAATTCTGCCTGTTTAATGCCCCTGTTGGTTCATCTGCAAAAAGTACCACTGGTGTATTAATTACAGCCCTTGCAATAGCACACCTCTGCTGCTCACCACCTGATACTTGTGAAGGAAGATGTGTTTTCACACCACTAAGCCCCATTCTGTCTAATAATTCATGTGCTTTTTTCCTTACTTTATCCGCAGTGTTTTTCTTATTCAGATATCCAGGAACCACAACATTTTCAAATATTGATAAATTGCCAAGTAAATGCATCTGCTGGAAAACAAAACCAAAATCTGAATAACGCAGCTTTGAAAGTTCCTTTTCTTTCAAAGCTGCAATATTCCTTCCATTATACAAAACTTGTCCTGCTGTAACCCTGTCCATTCCACTAAGTGCATATAAAAGTGTAGATTTTCCTGAACCTGATGCTCCCATAACCACAGTAAAATCCCCTTTGTACAAATCAAGGGAAACATGCGAAAGAATATGCACCTGCCCACCATTGTGTGCAAAACTCTTACTAACTTCCTTTGCTGATAAAATACTGCTTTTCATTAATACTGCTCCTTTTTTATTTATTCCATATGGTATAGTAATTATAACAGCAAAGATATTAAGAAATCTTTAAGCACATAAACCTCTATATACAATTTACAGAAATTACAGGTAATACAATAACTGCCTCCAGCCCATCTTTATAACTATTCAGCACTACTTTCCCATCCATCCTTTTTACTATATAATCTACAATATACAATCCCAGTCCTGAACCCTGTTCACTGCCACAATTCCTGCCACGGTAAAATTTATTAAAAATAAATGGCATATCACTATCTGGAATACCTTTTCCATAATCCCTGAATAATATTTTAACATTTTCTGTTTCTAAAATAACAGATATATCTATTTCTGTTTTTGCATATTTTCTTGCATTATTAATAAGATTGCCACACACCTGTGCCAGACGGTTTTTATCTGCAGATACCAGTATTTTTTTGTCTGGCAGTAAAAGACGGATATCCTCTTGTCCATCAGAAAGCCCAGTAAGAGTTTCATTTAAAAATTCACACAATTCAAACTGGCTTAGTGAAATTTTTAATTTATCTAAATCTGAAACAGAATGTAAAAATAAATCATTTGTCAGCCGTGATACTTCATCACATTTTTTCATAATAACAGAAATATATTTCTGGCGTTTTAACACAGAATTATCCATATTTGCCTCTAAACCTTCTGCATATGCCCTTATTGATGCTATTGGCGTTTTAATATCATGTGAAAGCGTTGCTATAATTGTTTTATTATTTTCTACTGCTTCCTTTTCACAGGAACGTGCCTTTTTGATTTCATTCCTCATACTGTCAAATGCCCATGTAAAATCTCCAAAATAATTAGAACGTTCATAACGTAGTGGTATTTCAAAATTTCCTTGCGCAATTTCTTTAGCAAATATTTTCATTTTATTAAATGGCATAAGAATCCAGAAATAAATATATCCAAAAACTATTATTATATATATAACGCAGGCTAAACCTAAAACCAGGCTGTTTCTGCAGCCAGGTACTATGCTTCCAGAAGAAAGCAGGTTTTCCTGTAATATTGCAGATTTCTCTGTAAGCTTTCCTATATCACCAATTTTAGCAAGCTGCTCCAGTTCATTTACTGCTACTATCTGCTGCCGTCTTATATCATCTGTATTATTCCCGCTGTTTTTAATATACAATATCCCTGAACATAACATAATAATTGATGAAAATAATATAGAAACAAATACAATCCTGCCTTTCATTCTGCCACCTCCAGCATATAACCCACTTTAAAGACTGTCTTTATGTACTGTGGTTTTGCAGGATAATCCTCAATTTTTTCCCTGAGCCAGCGTATATGTACAGCCAGGGTAGATGGCTCCACAATAGAAAATGCACCCCATATTTCTGTAATAAGTTTTTCCTTTGGAACAGCACTGTTTTTATGTTCACAAAGATAAGCAAGTAAATCAAACTCTTTTAAAGAAAGGGAAATTAACTTATTATTTTTAGTTACTGTCCTGGATGTTATATTTACAACAATACCACCAAACTGGATAATCTTTTCCACATTATCAAAACCATACGCACGTCTTATAACTGCATTTACCCTTGCTAGAAGTTCTTTCATTGAATATGGTTTAGGAAGATAATCATCACCTCCAATATCAAATCCTGTAATTCTGTCTGTCTCACTTGTCCTTGCACTGGCAAATACCACAGGGACAGATGACACTTCCCTTAATTCTTTGCAAATTTCAAATCCTGTGCTGTCTGGAAGGTTAATATCAAGCAATAATAAATGGAATGTATTTTCAGACAACAGTTCAAATGCCTTATCTGCATTTTCTGCAATTAATACATTATAACCATAACTTTCCAGCATATCCGATATAATATAAGATAAATCTTCATCATCATCTACTACCAGTACATTCTTCTGCATACCTTTTAATCCCCTTTCACATATGTACAATGGATAATAATTTTCTACTCTTAATAATAAAATCACTGATTAAAGTACCATATAGAAATATTTATAATTATGCAAAATAACACCATAAATCCAAGTATTGGCATGTTAACTAACATTAGCATATATTATTGTATATTGCTTTATAGTAATCATATATTTGCCTTTTACCAGATATTATTTTATAATAGATAAGAATTTAATACAAGTTGCATTAGAATATATTAATGCAGGAATGGAGAAACATATGATTTTACAATGCAGCCATATTAACAAATCATTTACTACTGATGTTATTTTAAATGATATCTCTTTTCATATAAATGATAATGAAAAAGTAGCAATCGTTGGAGTAAACGGTTCTGGTAAATCAACACTGATTAAAATTATTATGAATGAACTGGAAGCTGACAGTGGTGAAGTTATTATTAGAAAAGATATTTCTATAGGATATCTTGCACAGAACCAGGAATATAATTCTGATAAAAGCATAATTGAAGAAATGCATAATGCAAAACCTGAAATCAAAGAACTTGCCAGACGTCTTGACAGCCTGGCAGCACAGATGGAAAATACAGAAGATGCCAGACTTGAGCCTCTTATTAAACAATATGACCAGGCAAGGCACAATTTTGAACAACTTGGCGGGTACGCATATGAAAGTGAAATTACTGGTGTCCTGAAAGGTCTTGGATTTACTGAAGAAGATTTTGGCCAGTCTGTCCAGTCGCTATCTGGTGGAGAAAAAACAAGAGTTGCCCTTGCCAGGATGCTTCTAAATAACCCACAGCTTATTATTCTGGATGAACCTGCTAACCACCTTGACCTCAATGCTATACACTGGCTTGAAGGATACCTTGCAAACTATAAAGGTGCTGTGCTTGTTGTTGCACATGACAGGTATTTCCTTGATAAAATTGTAACTAAAGTAGTTGAATTAAGACAGACCAGATGCAGCGTATTCCAAGGAAATTACACAGAATACTCCAAGAAGAAACAGGCTGTAATGGAAGCTCTTATGAAACAATACCTTAACCAGCAGGCAGAAATAAAACACCAGGAAGAAGTTATTGCCAAATTAAAATCATTTAACAGGGAAAAATCAATTAAACGTGCAGAAAGCCGTGAAAAAATGCTTGATAAAATAGAAAGAATAGACAAACCTTTTGAAGAAAACACTAAGATGAACCTGCTTTTCAAACCAAAGATACAAAGTGGAAATGATGTCCTTTCAGTAAAAAACCTTTCTAAAAGTTATGATAATAACTTGTTGTTTTCTGATATCAGTTTTGATATAAAAAGGGGTGAACATGTTGCTATTATTGGAGACAATGGGACAGGCAAGACTACGATACTTAAAATCCTTATGAAAATGGTACAGCCTGGCTCTTATGGCCAGATTAAATTTGGTACTAATGTCCAGATTGCATACTATGACCAGGAACACCAGGTACTGCATCCTGAAAAAACTCTTTTCCAGGAAATACAGGATACATACCCGGATATGAACAATACACAGGTACGCAATGTACTTGCTGCTTTTTTGTTTACTAATGATGATGTATTTAAACAGGTTAAAAACCTTAGTGGTGGAGAAAGAGGACGTGTATCACTTGCAAAGCTTATGCTCTCAGATGCCAATTTCCTGCTGCTGGACGAGCCTACTAACCACCTTGACATTGATTCTAAGGAAATCCTTGAACATGCAATTAATAACTTTGAGGGAACTATACTTTATGTTTCACATGACAGGTATTTTATAAATACTACTGCAACCAGAATAATTAATTTAACACAGAAACAGATAGTCAGTTACCCAGGAAATTATGACTATTACCTTGAGAAAAAGGAGGATGCTGAAAAGGCACAGCTTACTGCTGCTTCTATACTATCTAAAGAAAATGTCCATGAAAGGTCTGGCAATAAACTTGACTGGCAGCAACAAAAAGAAGAACAGGCAAGACAACGTAAAATAGAAAATGAATTAAAAAAAGCTGAAACAGAAATAGAAAAACTTGAAACCCGTAATTCAGAAATAGATTTACAACTTTCAGACCCTGCTAATGGTACAAATATACAACTATTACAAGAACTTTCTAAAGAACAGGAAACTAATACTAACAGACTTGAAGAATTAATGGAACTCTGGGAATCACTTTCAGATAAATTATAGCAGCTAGCAAAAGGAATTATCCTTGCTTTACTTTTTGGTAAATAAAAAGGAGTGTTATTGTCATAAAATCCTCTATACAACACCTTTTACGGTATAAATAGTACTGAAAATGCTGTTTTTGCATTTTTCCTGTGTGAAACTTAATATATCTTAGACAGCGTTTAAACTGGATTTTATCCGATTTACTGTCTTAGATATATTTTCACACTACACTCATTTTTATATTATAAAAAATATTTTCTTAAGTAATATTAATTTTTCTTTTTATCTTTTGATGCTTTTACAATATCACCACCCTTAGAACCTGGCAGGTTATAACAGATTACTGGAGTTCCTGTTTCTATTATTTCATATATTCTTTTAGCATCCTCTGGAGGAAGATTTACACATCCATGTGAACCGCTTGTCTTGTACAATTCACCTCCAAATGAACTTCTCCAGCTGGCATCATGTAGTCCAATATTTTTATTAAATGGCATCCAGTAATCCACAGGCGTAGAATAATTTTCGCCATTTAAAGTAGCATTTCTCTGTTTATAAGTAATTCCATAAACTCCCTCTGGAGTATCATAACCACGTGCACTGTTACCAGTTACACAATCAGTTTCAAGAACCATCTTACCATCTTTATATAAAATAACATGCTGTGCAGTAAGGTTTACTTCTACATAAGTATTGCCATAATCATTTTTTCCATAACTTACAGCTGTCTGGAAATAAGAAGGTGTTCTCTTTCCCTGTTTTCCTTTTTTTATAAGGCTTGTTAATTCTTTTATTTCTTGTGATGTATTCATCCACCAGCCATAATCACCACTATCTATAGTAATTGTTTCACCATAACTGGTTTTAAATTTCCTTGGCCTGAAAATAGTATCATACTTTCTTCTTATAGAAGCAACAAAATCTGATACCTTGCCTTCATCAAGTTTAACTTTGCCTTTTTTTACAGAAATCCATTCATTAACAGTATCACCATCAAGTACCTCTGTATTATCACCAAATTCATATGTAATATTGGTACTTGTATATTTGTTAAGCTTATCCACAAGTTTATTAATCTTCTTATCCTGTGAAGTAACCTTTGGTTTCTTATATAAACCAAGTTCTTCACAATTTACCTCAGAACCAAGCCCTTGTACTGTCTCTTTAATTGCTTCAGTAACTGCATCTACGTCAAGCTGGTTACCAGTAACCTCATTTATTATCCTGTACCCCTTCCCCTTTTTATAATCAGAAATATATGCATTCTTAGGCTTAATAAACTTATCTTTCTGCATGCTTCCAAGATTTTTAACTGCTTCCCTTATTTTTTCTTCATCACAACCTATAAAGGTAGGCTTTCCTGCATATACTGCACTACGCACAAATGGCCATTTCCATTCATTTTGTTCATTTATAATCTTTACAAGTTCATCAGTTGACAGGACAGTCACACCAAGGTCTTCACTAGAAAGTTCTTCCTCAAATATTCCACCATTTTTATCTTTTTGTATAATTTTAAGAGAATATTCAGAAAGACCTTCCTCAAAATCTTCCACTTCCATCATAGAAACATCTGTACCATATACATTTGTTCCATTAAAAAAATGCGATTTATAATATACAACCCCTGCAATATAGACAACAACACCCAGCAGACAACCTAAGGCAGGAATTAACAATAATTTCTTAAATACACCTTTTTTTTCTCTCCTGTTATCCAGTGATATATCTGTCATGTGGATATCTGGATGTATTCCTGCACTTTCAATAGTAGCAGCTTCATTATTAATTGTTTTGTCTTTATTTTTCTTTCTTCTCATAATCACACGGCCTTCTATAATATAATTCCAGGAATATGAAAACAATAAGCATATTCCATCCTTGACAACATTCCATAATAGTATATTACTTTACAAGCCAAATATCAACCAGCTTTTATTACCATATTTTTAAATCTTTGTTAAATTTGTAAGTTTTAGAC
>VSNJ01000150.1 GCA_009774235.1 Lachnospiraceae bacterium | reverse complement strand
CTTCGTCGTCAGCGTCAGATGTGTATACGAGTCAGGGCAGATAAGATGGATGCAATAAATCCCGGACTGATGGAAGCTGTGAGGATTTACCTGCAGGAATGTTCTGCTGCCGTGCCATACCAGCCATTTTTGCAGATGGTATATAAAAGCAGCCTTTCCAAAGATGCAAAACTGTATTTTTTACAGCATATTGTAAATAATAAAAATGGAAAATCATACCATAACAATGCTTATGGTTTAATTGAATATACTGGTTCTTTAAACGGTCTGGAAGTTAATTATAAAACCAGTGCAGGAGAAAGAAAAAAAGAAGCTGTCACTTATGGGCAGCTTTTTTTGGTTATGGGAGATTTAATTAAAGCAAATGCATTTGTTGGTACAGTACGGCAGAAAGAATATGAAAAAGAGTTCCAGGATAAAGACATGGAACAGAAAACACCATTAGAACAGGAATTTACACAAAAACTTGCCAGCATTGATAAAAACCTTTCTGGAGGGAATTTTCATTTTGACGGTGCAGGACTGCCAGAAACAAGCCTTACAAAAAATGGAAAGGCTGGAGCAAAAACCAGATACCAGTGGAATGTGGATGCAGTGAAGCTTTTAAAGAAGATTGAACATGAAGAAAGAGAGGCTACGCCTGAAGAACAGGGCATACTGGCACATTTTGCAGGCTGGGGCGGTATTCCGCAGGCATTTGACAAGGACAATGAAGGATGGAAAAGGGAATATGAGGAATTAAAAGGGCTTTTAACGGAAATGGAATATGAAGATGCCAGGGAAACCGTCAACACAGCGTTTTATACTTCGCCTGTTATTTCACAGGCTATTTATACAGCTCTGGAACAGTTTGGTTTCCAAAAAGGGACAATACTGGAACCTGCGCTTGGCACAGGCCATTTTTTTGGCACACTGCCAGAGAAGTTTGAAGGAAGCAGGCTTTTTGGCGTGGAAAAAGACAGTATTTCCGGCAGGATTGCAAAACTGCTGTATCCAAAGGCAGATATTAAAATACGTGGGTTTGAGGAAACACAGTTTCCTGACAATTTTTTTGACATTGCCATTGGAAATGTGCCGTTTGGGGATTTCCGTGTTTATGATAACCGCTATGCAAAGCATAAATTCCAGATACATGATTATTTTTTAGCAAAAGCACTGGATAAAGTACGGCCAGGCGGCATAGTGGCATTTGTCACAAGCAAGGGCACTATGGATAAGGCAAATGCCTCTGCCAGAAAATATTTTGCAGCAAGGGCAGACCTTATTGGCGCAGTCAGGCTTCCTAATACAGCGTTCCGTGAAAGTGCAGGGACAGATGTAACCAGTGATATTATTTTCCTGCAGAAAAGAGAGCAGAAAACCGTAACAGAACCAGACTGGGTATATCTTGGAATGACAGAAGACAACATCCCTGTCAATGCTTATTTTGCAGGACATCCGGAAATGATGCTTGGCACAATGGAATATGATACCAGGATGTTTGGGAAAGAAAGCCGTTATACCACCTGCATAAACCATGAAGAAAACTTTGATTTAAAAACAGCGCTGGATAAGGCGGTGAAAAACTTAAACGGCAGGATTACGGACAGAATAGGGCTTGACGTGGAAGAACTACAGACAGATGTGCTTGATGCAGACCCGGATGTAAAAAATTACACGTATACTTTTGTGGACGGACAGCTTTATTACAGGGAAAATTCAAAAATGTATAAAAAAGAAATACCAGCCACGGCAGAAGAACGTATCAGGCTGATGAATGAAATACGCACCATTACAAGACAGCTTATCTTTTTGCAGATGGAGGGATGCAGCACAGAAGAATTAAAAGCACAACAGGAACTGTTAAATGAAAAATATGATACCTATGTAAAAAAGCATGGCCCGTTATCTGGCAGGGTAAGCAGGCAGGCGTTCCAGGATGATGCAGACTATCCGCTGTTATGCTCCCTGGAAGTTACAGATGAAAATGGAAAGACAAAAAAAGCAGATATGTTTTACAAGCGGACAGTACGGCCGGAAAACAGCATAGACAGGGTAGAAACAGCAGCAGAAGCATTAAATGTATCTGTAAATGAGTATGGTGCTGTGGATATACCTTTTATGCTTTCTATCTATGAGCCGCCATGCAGTGTTATAACGGAAGCAGAAACGAAGAGGACGCTTTTATTAAAAGAGCTTTCAGGATTAATTTATCTTGACCCGGCAGAATACAGCCTGGAAAATCTTAATATGGGCTGGAAAACAGCAGATGAATACCTGTCTGGTAACGTAAGGAATAAGCTGCGGCTTGCGCAGGCATCTTTAAAGACAAACGGGGAATTGTTCTCCGCCAATGTAGAGGCACTGGAAAAAGTGCAGCCAGAATGGCTGGATGCTTCTGAAATTGAAGTAAAGATTGGGACTACATGGATAGAACCTGTGGATTATGAAGGTTTTATCTACAGCCTTTTAAAGACACCTGCCAGTGCAAGGAATGACATGCATGGATACGGCGGAGGCATACAGGTGAAGTTAAGCACGTACAACATGGAATGGCATATTGAAAACAAACAAATGGACAAACATTCCATTGCGGCCACAAAGACTTATGGAACCGGACGCATGGATGCTTACCGTATTTTTGAAGAAACATTAAACCTGCGCACAGTTACTGTGCGTGACAGGGTTGATGATGGGGATGGAAAATACCATTATGAAGTAAATAAAAAAGAAACCATGCTGGCAAGGGAAAAACAGGACCAGATGAAAGAAGCCTTTAAAAGCTGGATTTTTTCAGAGCCGGACAGAAGAAAAAAATATGTGGATTATTATAATGAAACATTCAACAATACAAGGCTCAGGGAGTATGACGGCTCTTACCTTGCCTTCCCAGGCATGAACCCGGAAATAACACTAAGGCAGCACCAGAAAAATGCGGTGGCACATATCCTTCTTGGAGGAAACACCCTGCTTGCCCACTGTGTTGGTGCAGGGAAAACCTTTACCATGATGGCAGCCTGCATGGAGCAGAAAAGGCTGGGGTTTGCCAGTAAAAATGTGATGGTTGTGCCAAAGTCCTTAATCGGCCAGACTGCAGGTGAATTTTTACGTCTTTACCCATCTGCCAGTATACTGGTGGCAACAGAGCGTGACTTTGAAAAAAGCAGGAGAAAGCAGTTTGTGTCACGTATTGCAACCGGGGATTATGACTGCATTATCATGTCACATTCGCAGTTTGAAAAAATCCCAATTTCCACAAAACGTAAGGCAGATATGCTTGAAAAACAGATACAGGAAATTACAGAGGGCATACAGGAAATGAAGTATGAGAGAGGGGAAAAGTGGACTGTCAAGCAAATGGAAATACAAAAGAAAAAACTGAAAGAACAATTACAGTCACTGACAGATGAAGAAAAGAAAGATGATGTTATCACATTTGAAGAACTGGGCATTGATTCTGTTATGGTGGATGAAGCACACCATTTTAAAAATATGTCAATTTTTTCTAAAATCAACAATGTATCCGGCATTTCCAGTTCAGGCTCAAAAAAGGCAATGGACATGTTTTTAAAGTGCCAGTATTTAAATGAAATTAACCCAGGCAGGGGGATTGTTTTTGCCACAGGAACGCCGGTAAGCAATACCATGTGCGAACTTTATGTAATGCAGCTTTATCTTCAGAAACAGGCACTGGAAAACAGGGGCATCCGCCATTTTGATTCATGGGCGGCAAATTTCGGGGAGATCACAACATCACTGGAACTTTCAGTAGAGGGAAGCGGTTTCCGCTTTAAAAGCCGCTTTAATAAATTTACAAACCTGCCAGAACTTATGACGACATTCCGTGAAGTTGCTGATGTACAGACGCCGGATATGTTAAAGCTTCCTGTGCCTGGAACCAGGGGCGGGAAACCCATTATTGTAGAAAGTGGGCCAGACTGGTATGTAAAAACTGTGATGGAGGATTTTGTAAAAAGGGCAGAAGCAATAAGGACAGGCAACGTAGACCCTTCTGTTGACAATTTCCTTAAAATTACAGGCGAAGCAAGGCTGCTTGGAACGGATGCAAGGCTTTTAGATTCCTCTGCACCAGATAATCCGGATGGGAAACTCCATAAAGTGGTGGAAAATGTGGCAGAAGAATATTTTAAGGGAAATGAAAACGGAAAAACAGGATGCCAGTTAGTCTTTTCGGATATTGGCACGCCCAAAGTATCATGGAGCAGTGACTGGGAAGAAAAAGTAAAGCAGGGCATGAAATTTGATGTATATAATTTTATCAAAACAGAGTTAGTAAAACTTGGGATACCATCTGTGGAAATCGCTTATATACATGACGCTAAGACAGATGCGCAGAGGGAAACGCTGTTTAAAGAGGTGAGGACAGGAAAAAAGAAAATACTGATAGGCTCTACGGACCAGTGTGGCACAGGCGTTAATGTACAGACACACCTGACAGCAATGCACCATGTAGACTGCCCCTGGAAACCTTCCTGCATAGAACAGCGGGAAGGCAGGGGCAAACGCCAGGGGAATGAAAACAAGGAAATTGCTATTTACAGATATGTAACAAAAAGTACATTTGATGCCTATTCATGGTCGCTTGTGGAAAATAAGCAGCGGTTTATTTCCCAGGTAATGACAAGCAGGGCTGTATCACGTACCTGTGCCGATATTGACGAATCTGTGCTTTCTTACGCTGAAATCAAGGCAGTGGCAACAGGAAACCCTCTGATACGTGAAAAAATGCAGTTAGAAAACGATGTCCAGCGTTTAAAAATGCTAAAAAGCAGCTATGACAGCCAGCGTTATACCCTGCAGGACAATTTTATGGTGAGATATCCCAAATTAATAGCAGCTACAAAAGCAAAGCTTGCCTGTGTGAAAGAAGACGCAAGGGCAATGGAAACGGTGATTCTTACAGAACCAGACTTTGCTGTCCAGATAGGAAAGATACGTTTTACAGAACGCACAGACGGAGGGACTGCCATGCTGGAAGCAATAAGCAGATGTAAAAACGGGGAAACAAGCCATATCGGGGAATATAAAGGTTTTGAAGTGCTTATAGAGAAAAATTATATCGGGCTGCATAATATGGTGCTCCGTGGACAGGCGGATTATAAGGCAGAATTGTCCACAAGCCCTGTTGGAAACATGGTAAAGCTTGAGAACCTGTTCTATAATATCCCACAAGGAATACCAGAGCTTGAAAAACGTGCAGGACAGTACCAGAGGGATATGGAACAGTCGCAGGCAGAATATGAAAAGCCTTTTATGCAGGAAGCAGAATTTAAAGAAAAGACAGCAAGGCTTGATAAGTTAAATATACAGCTGGGATTGGAAGATGGCCGGACAGAAAATGCTGTCAAAGGAAATGAATCAAGTATGGCAGCGGAAGCTGGAAGTTACCACAAAAAGACAGATATAAACAGCAGGTAAACGGACAGAAGAAAACAGGTTTAATTTTAATTTAACCGTATGGCAGGGATAAATTTATAGCAGTCCCTGCCATTTTTTTGATTATGGGAACAGACCAGCACAGCATGTAATCTGTTGTTTAGAGCTTGTTTAATAGCATGGCAGTAATTATTATGACAAAGTCGGAATTTTTATATGGTGGGATTGTCGTTTAATCCTGCTTTTTTTATTTTCTGGTTTTTACAACAGATTTTTAAGGAGGAATTTATCATGGGTATATATCGTTGGCGGATATTTTTTAACGCAAATTGTATTTAAGCATAATAAACTATACATTTATTTATATATTGATATAAAATAAGCCTTGTCTCATTTTTACAACTAATAATAGTGTAGAACTAATGTAAAATCATATAGTGCAAAAAATGAGACAAATTTAGAAATGAGGATTATTATGCCAAAACCAGTATCTTTAAATGGAAATAAAAATCTTATAGGCATGCGTCTTATTGAATTAAGAAAACAGCATGGGCTTTCACAAAGGGCACTTGCGCAAAAACTCCAGCTTGCAGGTTATGACATGGACAGGAATGTAATCACAAGGATTGAAACTAATAAAAGGTATGTTACGGATATTGAATTAAAAGCACTGGCATATATATTTGATGTAAGTTATGATTATCTGATTGATGGTAAAGAATGATTTTTATTATTTTTTGGTTTGCATTAAAGAAGATTGTATGGTTTGAAAGGGTATTTGAATATTTAATTTATGTGTTAATCTGCTTTGCCTGCAAGCAGGCATTATCTGTTTACACACTTACAAACCAGCCTCATAGCTGCTGCCGTAGCTTTTCAGTGGGAGTTTGGACTTCCGCTGAAACAAACCAGCCCCGATAAAACAACCTGCCACTTTATGTTTCCGTAAATATAGAAACGTGCATTTTAAGAGGCTGGCTTGATGGGGTTAAATGTATAAGTAGTATCAACAAAATTTTATTCAAAATTGCTTAAATGCTTTTCTTAAATTTCCGAAAGCCAGCTAAGGTAAGTTTTCATGCATTTTCTGGTTTTGGGAATATAATATAATTAGAAGTATTCTATTTGACAAGTTACCTAAAATTGATTTTAAGTAACAGCTATCAAAACAAATTTCTTTATTTTTTAATACTATATGTAGCTGTAAAGGTTATTTTATAACATTTTCCCATAACCATTTATTATATAGCAGATTTTAGGACAAGGATTATTATGAAGGATTTTATATAATAATCTGAATATTATGAGTCAAGCGGATATTCGCAATCCGCTTTGCCTGTAAGCAGGCATTGGATGCTTGTCTACTTGCAAAACAACTTCATAGCTGCATCACAGCTTTTCAGTGGGAGCTTGTACTTCTACTGAAACAAATAAGTCCCTACCCATCGCTTAAGAAGCGTGTATTTTAAAGGGCTTACTTAATAAGATTAAAATAATTTTTTAGCTTCAGAATTGTTAAAATATACTTATTATTGACAGAAACAGGAATAATTCTTAAAAGAAAATCTTTGTTTTTTCCGACATATATCAACTATACAGTTTTTCTTTATGATGTTAATGGCTAAGAAAATATGTAAAGCAAACTTTATAGTGAAACTATTATAGAGGAAAAGCTTGTATTTTTGAAAGATTTAGGATAATAAATCTTTTGATATGTTTGTGGACTGGAATGTGAAATCCGGGAACAATAAAAGAATTTTATTAAAAGGAATTAGAAGCAGCATAAGACAGGATTGAAACACAGAAAACTTATAAAACTTATATCAGGACGGTGTCCAGACTAATAGAATATTAACTAAGATTATACCAGATGGTACATCAGGATGGAAGGAAGTTTATGTGTATCTGCTGGATGAGGCGGCAATGCAGACTGCAAAAAAAGCATTCAGGAGAGCATTATATAAACATTAAAGGAACAGTCTAATGTGTGTTATGCCAGCATATACAAAAACATAAAAGGCACATCATTGAAAAAATAATTGTGAAGTGCCAGCAATTAACTGGTATTAACCTTTATAATTATTATTTATCGCAAATCCAAGTAAACATACAGACTATTCTGTCCCATCAATCAAATAGGCATAACTTACATTAAAGACAGAAGCGATGGCTTTTAGCTCAATATCAGTAACATATCTTTTGTTAGTTTCAATCCTTGTAATTACATTTTTATCTATATCATAACCTGCAAGCTGGAGCTTTTGTGCAAGTGCTCTTTGTGAAAGACCATGCTGTTTCCTTAACCCAATAAGACGCAGGGATATAAGATTTTTACTGCCATTTAAAGATGTTGGTTTTGGCATAATAACCCTCTTTTCTAAATTTGTCTCATTTTTTGCACTATATGTATTGATTTTACTTCGGTTTTGTATTATCATTGGTTGTAAAAGTGAGACAAATCAGGTTTTTGGAGAAATATATGTACAAATAAATATTTATTATTACTGATAATAAGAGATACCAGAAGGTTATGGACTATAATATTGTTGTACTATATAAAATCCAGGATACTGTGGTGTTGTATGCTGGAAAATGTAATTTTTTAAAACTATGATAACCAGCAAATAACCCTATAATAATTTATGCTGTAGCTGGATGTATATTAAAAATGGGAGGAAATGGTTTATGGACAAACTTTCGGATGAAATTGTAATGAACAGGACAAGTGAGGCATTAGAGGAGGAACTGGAAAAAGCCGGATACAGGGAAAAACTGAAAGAAATTACAGGAATTACTAAAATATGGCGCAAAGGGATGTCCAAAGAAACATTGAAGCTATATGATAAAGTAGAGGATAAGGTTATACAATATATATCTTTGTATACAGAAACTGCATACAAACTTGGTGTAAAGGACGGGATAAAGATTGGTGTGGAACAAAAGGCAGACGGGGACAAAACAATATTATCAATGGAAGATATGGTACATATAATATATATTTATGATGCAGTAAAAAAGTTAAATTGTATTATGCTGGGAGAAGAAGAGGTATATGACAAAGAAGAAAGTGTTCTTGGAACTTTATGGCGTATTTGTGATTTAGCTTATAATGGAGCTTCGTGTAAGTTTGGACTGCTTGGGGAAGATGAAGCAGATGAAAGGATATCTTATATCCTTGATAAGCCCGGATGTACACCAGAAGCCAGGGCGGCAATGTTATTATGTATAACAAAAAAGGGATGATTGCCTGGTATAATACATAACAGTTGTTTATTATGTATTATATGGCAGAGTCCATGTATATACATACCGGATTGCTGCTTTTCTGGTAATCTTTATATTAAGCCCTGTGGAGAGTAAAAATAAAAAACCGGATAATAAAGAGAAAAAATATTACAGGAAAACCAGCCATTGTATTATAATAATACAATCCTGTTTTCTGGTTTTATTGTATTTTATAGGTATATACAGATATTTTTGTACAGGATATGCAGGCATAATTCTTGTGGCATTATTTTTAGTTTCAGGCAAAATAAATACAAAGTATTACACTTAACTGTAAAATTGTTACAGTTTGCCTGCAATTATAGTATTTTCTGGTATAATGCAGTACCAGAAAGGATACTGTGATGGATAAAAGGGAAAATTTATATGGAATTATAGCAGGAAATATCAGACAAGAGAGAAAACGTCTCCATATATCACAGGGACAGCTTGCAGAAAAAGCAGATGTTTCAGTAGATACAATTAAGAGTGTGGAAAATGGGAGGCGGGCAATGAGTCTTGATACATACTTAAATATTGTACAGGCATTAGGTGCAGCACCGTTCTCACTTATGAAACAGAGGCATACAAAAGATTATGCAGAACGTTTTTTATTTCTGGTAGAAAGACGCAGCCAGTGGGAAATAGAATTTGTACTCCATATGGTAGAACAAATTTTAGAAGGGCATGACAGTTATCTTGAGGGATAGCAGTTGTGTTTTTTTAGTTAAAGAAATTAAGAGAAAAATAGCTGGCATTTTTATTATGAATTTGATTAAAAATTTTTTTAATTTTGTGTACTTGGCATTTATGTACTTTTTGCTTCTTTGTAACAGTTTCAGTCTTCAATAAAATGCCAAAGGTTTTTGATATGCTTTTTGTTAAAAATATGAGTTTTATGGTGTCATTTTGAACGTTTTTATGCAAAATGTATACATAACAGTGCTGAAAACACTGTTATGTTATTATAAAGCCATAAGGTTGAATAGTAACGCTTCTTTCATAAATGAATCTTGGTTTACTT
>VSNJ01000015.1 GCA_009774235.1 Lachnospiraceae bacterium | reverse complement strand
TGATATTAAAGGACGTATTTATAAAAAGGGATTGTCATTTACAATGTTTTCTAATGCTTTAGAAGAGGTTGTACAGACAGTATACCAGTCTGCAAAGAATTGTGGTTTCCATAACTGGATATATAAAAATATCAATTAGTGAAAAAACATAAATTATAAAAAGAGGCTGCCGCATTAAGAAAGTACCAGGCAGGATATAGAATTTTCGTAATAAAACTATATCTTTTGGTCTTAATGCGGCAGTCTCTTTTTAAGTTGCCTGTAAGTGTAAAAGCCAGCAGTAAGGATAGTTTGTCCAGGTCTAAGATAATATATAAATAATACAAAAGAATACGAAGCAATAACACCATTTCCCTCTGGAGTAATAAAATAAATAAGAAAGGGGATAAAAAGATGGAACTTATAAAAAGACTGGTTACATTTATATTAATAATAACACTGCTTGGAAGTTTATCTGCCTGTGGCAGTAAAACGTATTCAAAGAAAAACAATGAAAAAAAAGGCAGTAAAGAAATATACCGTACTTTAGATGAAATTAAAGAGGATGGAACTGTTAATATTGGTGTATTTTCTGATAAAAACCCGTTTGGGTATGTAGATGAAAATGGAGACTACCAGGGATATGATGTGTATTTTGCAGAAAGGCTTGCTAAAGATATGGGAGTAAAAATTAATTATGTTTCCACAGAAGCAGCAAACCGGATTGAATATCTTAAGACAGGAAAAGTTGATATAATTCTTGCAAATTTTACTGTAACTGATGAACGTAAGGAAGAAGTGGACTTTGCGCTTCCATATATGAATGTGTCACTGGGTGTTGCCAGCCGTAGTGATAATATTATTAAAAGCCTTGATAGTTTAGGTAAAGACGATACAGTTATTGTAATCTCAGGAACTACAGCAGAAAATTATATGATTAATAATTATCCTGATGTTAAATTACAGAAGTTTGATTCTTATGCAACAGCAAAAGAAGCTTTTGAAAATGGAACAGGTGTTGCATGGGCAAATGATAATACAGAAGTAATTGCATTTTCTTTACAAAACAAAGGATATACAGCAGGTATTCCAAACCTGGGAAGCAATGATACAATCGCACCAGCAGTTACAAAGGGCAATGAAACATTACTGGAATGGATTAATAAGGATATTAAAAAGCTGAGGGAAGAAAAGTTTTTCCACAAGGCATATGATAAAACACTGGCTGGTACTTATGGTAATGAATATAAAAAAAGTATTGTAGCAGAAAGTAGAGAAAAAGAATAGAAATATATAGCAGAGGAGGTGCATTAATGGATTTTGGATATATAGAGAAGGTTTGGCCTCTGTACCAGAAAGCGGCACTATTAACAGTAAAGATTGGCTTAGAAGGAGTCTTTTTAGCAATTCTAACAGGGCTGTTTTGTGCAGTGGTTTTATATGAAAAGGTTCCTGTAATACGCCATATAGTTACGGTGTATATAGAAACCAGCCGTAACACACCTCTTCTGGTACAGCTGTTTTTTATATATTATGGGCTGCCAAAAGCTGGAATAATGTTATCTCCAGAGACCTGTGGGGCAGCAGGGCTTGCTTTTTTAGGCGGAAGCTATATGGCAGAAGCTTTTCGTAGCGGGCTTCAGGGTGTAGATAATATACAAAAAGAAAGCGCATACAGCCTTGGGCTTAGCAAGGCACAGATAATGTGTTATGTGGTACTGCTACAGGCTGTATCTACAAGTATTCCAGCATTTCTTGCCAATATAATATTCCTGTTAAAAGAAACAAGTGTATTTTCAGCAGTAAGCCTTATGGACTTAATGTTTACAGCCAAAGATTTAATAGGATTATATTATAAAACAACAGAGAGCCTTACACTTCTTGTAGTATTTTATCTGGTAATCCTGCTGCCAGTATTAGTAGCAGGGGCAATTGCTGAGAGGAGGCTTAGGTATGCCGGATTTGGGGCTTGAAGTATTGTTTAAAGGAAGTAATATGCTGCGTCTGTTACAAGGGCTTTGGGCAGCAGTAGAAATAAGCCTGGTTTCAATAGTAACCAGCTTTCCTTTAGGAATAATTTTAGGGATTATTATGACAAAAGAAAATATATTAATAAAGTTTTTAACAAAAGTATACCTGGAATTTATCCGTATTATGCCACAGCTTGTCCTGTTGTTTATTGTATTTTTTGGAAGTACAAAAATCCTTGGAATAAACCTGCCAGGAGAAACTTCTGCCATTATTGTATTTGTTTTGTGGGGTGTTGCAGAAATGGGGGATTTAACGAGAAGTGCAATATTAAGTGTGCCAGTACACCAGTATGAAAGCAGTAAAGCGCTTGGATTAAGTAAAACGCAAAGTTATTTTTATATTATTCTGCCACAGACATTACGCAGGCTTGTACCACTGTCAATTAACCTGGTTACACGTATGGTTAAGACTACAAGTCTTGTGCTTATGATAGGTGTAGTTGAGGTATTAAAGACTGGGCAGCAGATAATTGAAGCAAACCGTATGACAAGTCCCAATGCGGCATTTGGTGTTTTTCTGGTTATATTTATTCTTTATTTCCTGGTCTGCTGGCCTGCCAGCATTGCAGCACGGCAATTAGAAAAGAAATGGAGTTAGTATATGGCAGATTATATATTAAATATCAGGCATATTGTGAAAAAATATAAAGAACATGTAGTTCTGGATGATTTAAGCTTAGAGGTAGAAGAAGGCGGAGTTATAGTGATTATTGGACCAAGTGGATGTGGTAAAAGTACACTTTTACGTTGTATTAACGGGCTGGAGAAGATACAGTCTGGAAGCATTAGCACCAATATACAAGGCTATACAGGAAATATAATGGATATGGGAGTATCCAGGCAGAAAATTGGAATGGTATTCCAGAGTTATGATTTATTTCCACACATGGATGTGCTTGGAAATATTATGTTAGCACCTGTAAAAGTCCAGAAAAGAGAAAAAGATAAGGTAAAAAAGGAAGCACTTGCACTTCTGGAAAGGGTAGGGCTTGAAAATAAAGCAAAAAGTTATCCAAGGCAGCTGTCTGGGGGACAGAAACAGAGAGTGGCAATTGTCAGGGCACTTATTATGCATCCAGAGATTATGCTTTTTGATGAGGTAACTGCTGCACTTGACCCAGAGATGACAAGGGAAGTTTTAGATGTGATACTTTCCCTTGCAAACCAGGGCAAAACTATGCTTATTGTTACACATGAAATGAAGTTCGCAAGGGCAGTGGCAGACAGGATTATATTTATGGATGAAGGTAAAATTATAGAAAGCAATACACCAGAAAAGTTTTTTGAAAATCCAGAAACAGACAGGGCAAAGAAATTTTTAAATGTGTTTTCATTTGATAATAAGATATCATAATATTTTATTAGAAATTTTGTAATATAAAAAAGCTGTTATATAGGAATTTATATAAGATAGAGTGTATCCGCTTTGATAGCAGGTGATATTCTTTTGAAACTCCTTTATAACAGCTTTTATATTATAGAGATATACATAAAAATTATAATAATGTATTCAATATATATATAAATAAATTGCAATAACAACAGTTTATAAAGAGATTTTGCAAAAAATAATATTTATGTTATACTTTTTAAACAGGAATATATAAGGAGTAGTATAGAAAATGAATAATAAAAGTAAAAAAAGGTTCTGGATTGTGCTTATACTGGTTAATATAATTATTTTAGATGTAATGTTTTCTGGGATATATGGTAAAACAGACTATTCATTAAACCAAAATAAAAAGACACATTTGATTGGTGCAAGCTATATGACAATGAATAATGAATTTTATAAAATATTAAGTGAAGAAATAAGTGCCAGAGCTGAGGCGGAAGGTGACAGGCTGGTTCTTAGGGACCCTGCATTAGATGCTGGAAGGCAGATTGAACAAATAAGAGAAATGTTAGACCTGGATATTGATGTACTTGTGGTAGCGCCAGTAGACTGGCAAAGCCTGGAATCAATACTGGAAGATGCAAGGGCGGAAGGAATCTTAATTGTAGTAGTAGATACAAATGTAAGCAGGGAAGACTTGGCAGATTGTACAATACTTTCTGATAATTACAATGCAGGGGTTCTTATTGGACAATATTTTTTAAAACAACGTGATACTGCAAAAGTTGTTGTTATGACACATGAAAATGCAAAATCAGGGCAGGACAGGGTTCAAGGTTTCATGGATACAATAAAAGGTCATAAAGGTATAGAAATTGCAGATAAAATAGAGTGTGAAGGCCAGTTAGAAATTGCAATGCCAAAACTGCAGGAAGCTATAGATAATGAGCTGGAGTTTGACAGTGTATTTTGTTTAAATGACCTGGCAGGTGTAGGAGTAGTTGCAGCACTAGAAGAAAACAGAATATTAGATAAAATAGATGTGTATGGTGTAGATGCATCACCAGATTCAAAAGCATTAATAAAGGAAAATATGATGGCAGCATCAGTGGCACAGTTTCCATCTGAGATAGGAACAAGGACAGCAGATGTTATATATAAATTGTTAAATGGTGAAGAAATTGAAAAACACATATTAGTACCTGTTAAATTGGTGACAAAAGATAATGTAGAAGATTTTGGAATAGACAGATGGCAATAACAGAAGGTTTTTCTGTTTGTAATATGTAGTGCGTGGAGGCTGTATAAATGGAAGAAAATAGTTTATCAGAATATATACTGGTAATTATGAAAAACCTGAATTTTATAATTATATTATATGTTTCTTTAATTATATCATATAGTTTATCAGGATATATACAGGAAAATTCTGCATATGAGTTTCTGGCAGAGATTAGTGTTACACCACCAGCAGCATGGAAGATTCCAGTAGTATGCAGCATTTTGTATATTAGCTTCCTGATGTTAATGCTTATAAAAAATATAAGAGGATTTAAACTGGTAATAAAGCTTTGTCTTGAAATAGTAACCAGCTTTTTTATCAGTTATATACTGGGATTTAGTTATACTGGAATTGTGCTCCTTATTATTGCTGATACTATGAAATTTGTTCCAAAGCAGGGCTGGAAGTTTCCATTTATAGTTTTTATTTGTTTTTTTTATTTTATAGCAGATTATGATTTAATGTCATTACATTATAACCTGGTTTCTTTAGAAACTTATATTGGTTATTTCAAGGATGGTACTGGTTCTGTATTAATGGGAATAAAGAATATTGTTAATTCATTAAATACATTTATTTTTCTTATTTATATGATTTTACTGGTACGTATACATATGAATGAGAAGGAGAGGATTATGCATCTGAATAACCAGTTAAACAGTGCAAATGATGAATTGAAATATGTAAATATGCAGTTATCTGAGTATGCAAAAGAATCAGAAAAAATGGCAGAAACAAAAGAAAGAAACCGTCTGGCGAGAGAAATACATGATACACTTGGACATTCCCTTACAGGTATTATTACAGGGATAGAAGCTTGTACTACACTTATGGATGTGGCTCCTGAAGCAACAAAAGAGCAGTTAAAAGCAATAGCAGAAGTTGCCAGGCAGGGAATTACTGATGTACGGCGCTCAGTTAAAGCATTAAGACCTGATGCATTAGAAAAGTCAGACCTTAGCAATGCCCTGGTTACTCTTATTAGTGAAATGCGCAGTGCTACAAGTGCAGAGATAGAATATAGTTTTGAAACAAGTTTAAATTGCTTTAATGAGGATGAAGAAGATATTATTTACCGTATTGTACAGGAGTGTATTACAAATTCTATCAGGCATGGGAAAGCTGGTAAAATTTATATTTATATTAGCAGGGAGTTTAACTTGCTGAAAATATTAATTAAAGACAATGGTACTGGATGTGCAGAGATAAACAAAGGATTTGGTCTTCACCATATGGAGGAAAGACTGGATATGTTACATGGAAGCCTTAACTATAATGGTAATGATGGTTTTATTGTAGAAGCAAAAATTCCAATACGGTGGGGGACAGAAGAAAAAGGCTGAAATTAATATTTCCAGCCAGAAGATGTATTTACTAATTATTTGGTTATACACATATGTAAAATGGAACGGAGGCAATAATGATTAAAGTAATAATTGCAGATGACCAGGAGTTAATAAGACAAAGCCTGCAGATTATATTAAGGGCAGAAAAGGATATTGATGTAATTGATACAGTGGCAAATGGTGTTGAAGTTATACGTTCTGTAAGAAAGGAGAAACCTGATGTTATTCTGATGGATATACGTATGCCAGAGATGGATGGTGTAGTATGTACAGAGATTATTAAAGAAAATTATACTGATATAAAGATTATAATACTTACTACTTTTGATGATGATGAATATGTTTTTAATGCTTTAAAATATGGAGCAAGTGGTTATTTGTTAAAGGGGATTTCTACAAAGGAACTGGCGGATGCCATACGGAAGGTATACCATGGCACTGCTATGATTAATGAAGATATTGCTTCTAAAGTTGTAAAGCTTTTTTCTAAAATGGCACAGTCAAATTTAACAATACATGTAGATAAAATACAGACAGCAGATTTAAAGACAGCAGAATGGCATATGATTGCTTTGGTTGGAAGTGGTTTATCTAATAAAGAGATGGCACGGAAACTTAATCTTTCTGAGGGGACAGTCAGAAATAATTTAAGTATTATATTAAGCAAGCTGGGATTAAGGGACAGGACACAGCTGGCAATATGGGCAGTACAGACAGGAGCTGTAAATAAACAGTTTGAGGATAATGAATAATGAAAAATAAAATAAATCTTATAGCAGGTTCTTTAAGCGGAATATTACTGGTCTGCGGCGTATTTATCTATAATGGGACATATAAAGATTTTATCCAGGGGAAAAGTAATGTGGTAACTATAGGTGTATTCTCAGATAGTTACTGGGAGGTGCAGAATGGTTATTCATACCATATATTAGAAGATGCAATTAAATTGTTTGAGGAAAATAATCCTGGTATTAAAGTAGAATATACAAGTGGAATTTTAAAAAAGGATTATTCAGAATGGCTTTCTGCACAGATACTTTCAGAAAATGCACCAGATGTATTTTATGTACTGGCAGATGATTTCAATAATTTTGCAGAAACTGGGGTTTTAGAGGATTTATCTTTATATATAGAAAAGGATAAAGATTTCAATATAGATGCTTTTTATTCATCAGCTTATGCATATGGGCAGTATAATGGAAAACAATACTGTCTTCCTTATGAATGTGCACCTAAGCTTATGTTTGTTAATAAAACAATTTTAGATAATGAGGGACTGGAAGTTCCAGATAAGGACTGGACATGGGATGATTTATATTCAATCTGTGAGAAGGTTACAAAAGATACAGATGGGAATGGTACAGTTGACCAGTTTGGAGTTATAGGTTATACCTGGAAAGAGGCATTTGAATCAGAGGGAATAAATCTTTTTAACCGCAATGGGACAGAGTGTTATTTTACAGATGCAGGTATTGGCAAAGCATTGTCTTTTATTGAGAAACTGGAAAATATAAATAGTGGTTATAACGCAGGCAGCAAAGATTTTGACTTGGGAAATGTTGTTTTCCAGCCTATGTCATTTTCAGATTACAGGGCATATAAGCCATATCCATTAAGTGTTAAGAAATATACAGGATTTGAATGGGGATGCATCCCAATGCCAGCAGGACCAGATGGTGATAATATATCAACACTTGATACCTTGTTTATTGCTATAAATGAAAAGTCCAGAAATAAAAAGGCAGCATGGGAACTGGTAAAGGCTTTGGCATATAATACAGAAATACAGTCGGAGATTTTTAATTATTCAGAAGGTGTGTCTGTATTAAAAGATGTTACTGAGTCAGAACAGACACTTGGACAGATGATGGATGGGAACAGCCTTGACCTGGCAATATTAAGTAATATTGTTGAAGAAGCAGTAGTAGTCCCAAGGTTTGGCAATTATGAAGAAGCAGTAGCACAAGTGGAGCAGGCAGTAACAGCAATTATAGAAGATGGTTATAATATAAGTATGGGCCAGATTATATGGAACCGTAAGATTAATAAATACCTGAAAAATAGTAAATAAAATTAATGGGTTACAATTGTCAGTGAAAACGTGACATTTGTAATGCTAAAAGGATGACACTTGTTATGTAGATGGTGCCATCCTTTTTTGTATACTATAGATACAAGTTACGGAGATGGAAAAATAAATTATATGAGGAGGTATTTAAAATGAAATATGTATTTTTAGTAAGCCATGGAACATTGGCACCAGGTATGCATAATGCATTGGCAATGCTTGCAGGTGAAGGACGTGAGGATATTATTTCTACAAGCCTGGAAAATGGAATGAGCTCAGATACATATGCAGAAAATGTACGTAAGTGTATATCGCAGATTACAAATGAGGATGAGATTATTCTTTTTGGTGACCTGGCTGGAGGTTCTCCATTAACAACAGCAGCAAATGTTATTGCAGAACAGGGTATGCTTCCTAAAACTGTAATAATTGGCGGAATGAACCTTCCATTAGCATTAAGTGCTGTACTTATGAAGGATACAATGGATACAGCAGATTTAATAACTATGCTGGTTACAGAAGCAAGGGAAGAAATAAAAGAGTTTAAAGTAGTAAATGAAGAAAAAGAGGATGATATTTAAAAAGGAGGAAAAAATTATGGCAGTTTCATTTATCCGTGTTGATGACCGTATGATTCATGGGCAGACTTGTACAAGGTGGGCACTGGAGTACCCTTGTGACGGGCTTATAGCAGTAAACAATGCTGCTGCAAAAAATCCAGTATTAAAGTCAGCATATAAAAGTGCAAGTGGAAAGAAAACATTTGTATGGGGACTTGATGAATTTAAAGAAAAAAGTGGAAAGGTTCTGGCAAGTAAGGATAATTATTTCCTGATTACCAAAAATCCTTTGGATATGGAAAAGATATTGGTGGAACAGGGATTTGAACCAGGAGTGAAAACGGTAATTATAGGACCATGTAATGACAGGCCAGGCACAACTAAATTAGGGAATAACCAGTCTATTACACAAGAAGAGGCACAAGCACTGGAAAATATTATGCAGGCCGGTTATGAGGTAGAGTTTGCTTTACTAAAAGAAGAAGCAATTGGAAACTGGAAGAAATTCAGGGGGCAGTTTGGATTTAATTAGGATGTAAAGAGTGAAAAATAACTTTTTCACTCAGCAAGTTTGTGTCTGCGCTGCGGCACAAACATTGCGTTATGCGCAAAAGACAGCGCAGAAATGAGGGGAATTATGGAGATTAGCTGGTTACAAGCCATATTAATAGGCCTGTTTGCTTGTTTATCAAGTATGCCAGGCATGGGAGGTACATCAATTGGTAATTATACACTGGGAAGACCACTGGTAGGCGGTCTGGTCTGTGGAATAATATTAGGTGATATACCAACAGGAGTTTTGGTTGGATGCGCAATGCAGGTAGTTTACATAGCGCTTGTTACACCTGGAGGCACTGTGTCTGCTGATGTAAGGGCAGTAAGTTATATTGGTATTCCTCTTGCAATGGTTGCTTTAAGCAGTTATGGGCTGGGTGCAGAGTCATCTGAAGGAGCAGCACTTGCTACATCATTTGGAACAATGGTTGGTACATTAGGTACAGTTTTATTCTATGGTACAGCTACTATAAACCTGCTTTGGCAGCATATAGGCTGGAAAGCTGTAGAAAAGAGGGATTATAAGAAATTATACATGGTTGATATGGGATTGCCATGGATTTCACATCTGGCATGTTCATTTATCCCAACCGTAATTATGTGTAAACTTGGGGCAAATGTTGTAGATATAATTAAGACAACATTGCCAATGGATGGTCTTGCAATGAAAACATTATTTACTGTTGGTGCATTGCTTCCTTGTGTAGGTATTGCAATTCTTTTAAAACAGATTGTTAAATCAGCAGTAGATTTTGTACCATTTTTCTTCGGTTTTGCATTAGCAGCTTCACTAGGTATTAATCTTGTATCAGCAACAGTAGTTGCCGGAATGTTTGCTGTCCTTAATTACAGGATTAAGATGCTTGCAGTAAAGAAAGCAGAAAGCGGAGGCTTTGAAGAGGAAGAGGAGGAAATCTGATATGGAAAAGAAGTTATCAAAGAAAGCATTGTCAAAATCTTTCCATAACTGGTATTACGGGCATCTGACATGCTTTTCACAGGAGCATATGCAGACATTTGGATATCTTTGTTCCATGCTCCCATTAGTAGAGGAATTATATGACAATGAAGAAGATAAAGCAAAAGCAATGAATACATATACTGCATTCTTTAATACAGAACCACAGTTAGGTTCAGTAATTGTAGGTATGACAGCAGGGCTTGAGGAAGCAAGGGCAAATGGTGCAGAAGATGTAGATGAAGAAACTATTAATGGTTTACGTGCAGGCCTTATGGGACCTATAGCAGGTATTGGCGATTCCCTGGTGGTTGGAACTGTTATTCCTATTTTATTAGGAATTGCAATGGGTATGTCAACAGGCGGTTCTCCATTAGGTGCAATATTTTATATAATTGTCTGGAACTTATTTGCATATTTTGGCATGAGGTTTATGTATTTTAAAGGTTACAAGCTTGGTGGCAAAGCAGTTGACTTCCTGGTTGGACCACAGGGTGAAGCATTGAGGGAATCAATATCAATGCTTGGAGGAATTGTTATTGGTGCTGTATCAGCAACATGGGTTAGTGTAAAAACATCATTACAGCTTAATAATGATGCTGGTGAACCATATCTTGTCTTACAAGATAAACTTGATGCTGTATTTCCAGGATTATTAACATCATTATTTATTTTTGCATGCTGGTATCTTATGGCAAAGAAAAGGCTGTCACCAATTAAGGTTATGCTTTTGCTTGTAGTAGTTGCATTTTTAGGAGCTTTAACTGGGTTCTTTGACCCTGGCCTTGCGTACTAATTTAAGGAGGTAACACCATGGATAATTTAGAAAAAAAGTTATTATCACAAGAAGCCGCTATGCAATTAGCAGCCCTCAAAAAAATAAATGTATGGAAAAACATTGCTATTACAATTTCAACTATTGGCGTAGCAGTAACTTATGCAGGAGCGGCGGGTACAGATTTAAACATTTTTCTGGTTATTCCTGGTGTTATTATTATATTGCTAGGGTTTGCCAGTGCTGCAATACTTGTTACAGGATTAAAGAATGGCAGAAGAAATGTTGGGAAGATACTGGATATATTAGATGGAGGAAAGTCCAATGAAGTATAAGTTGTTGTGTATTGATATTGATGGCACCTTATTAGATGACCAGAAAAAACTTTTGCCACAAGTAAAAGAAAGCATTAAAAAAGTGGCAGGTAAAGGAGTGCATATTGTACTGGCATCTGGGAGAATGCCAGCAGGAGTTGGCTTAATTGAAAAGGAACTAGGTGTAAAGTGTATAAAAGCATGTAGTGCAGGAACATATATTTTATCAGGTGATGAATGTATAGGTGCAGGGTATTTATCATTAGAAACAATGAAAAGTGTTTATACAGATATAGCAGAAAAATATAAAATACCACTATGGATTTTCTGTGGAAAGTCATGGTATGTAACAAGTACTGACCAGTATGTTGAAAGGGAAATACATACTATTAAGCGTGAACCTGTAGTTGTTGATGCAATATCACTTGCAGGAAAGTGGGAATGTGAAAGTACCAGGCCTAATAAGCTTCTGGTTGCAGCAGAGCCACAAAAGCTTAAACATATATATAAGGAAATGAAAGAAAAAGACTGGAAAGATATTGATATGGCATGTTCTGCAGCAGACTTTATAGAGATATTCCCAAAAGGGATGACAAAGGGAAGGGCATTATCTCTAATCTGTAATAAGCTTGGTATCAATATAGAAGAAACTGTTGCATTTGGTGACCAGGAACTTGATATTCCAATGATAGAAGCAGCAGGTATAGGAATAGCAATGGGAAATGCAATCCAGGAATTAAAGGATAAAGCTGCTTTTATTACAAAGTCAAATAATGAAGCAGGAATTGCTTATGCAATAGAGAATTATTTAGAGAAGGGGGAATAATTATGCAGAAGTTTACATTTAAAGTAAAGGATGAGCTGGGATTACATGCAAGACCAGCAGGTGAACTGGTGAAAGAGGCAGTTAAATGTTCTAGTAAAGTTACAATACGTAAAGGTGATAAAACGGGTGATGCCAAACGTATTTTTAATGTTATGGGTCTTTCTGTAAAGTCTGGTGAAGAAGTTGAAATAACTGTTGAAGGAGAGAACGAAGAAGCAGAGGCAGCGGAATTAAAGAAGTTTACTGAAAATATTTAGAGAGGTGGCAGAATGGAGAAATTAACTGGCAAATCTATATTAAAAGGAATTGCAATTGGTAAAATACTATTCTACCAGAAAGATGAACAGGCAGTAAAGCGTGTTAAAACAGAGGATACAAAAGCAGAAATAGAAAGATATGTAAATGCAAGGAAAGAAGCAGTATTACAGTTAAATGAGCTGTATAAAAAAGCTGTTAAAGAAGTAGGTGAAATGAATGCAGCTGTATTTGAAGTACATGCAATGATGGTAGAAGATGGTGATTATGTTGATTCTATTGTAAATATTATAGAAACACAGCAGGTTAATGCAGAATATGCGGTTGCCGTTACTGGAGATAATTTTTCTAAAATGTTTGCTGAAATGGATGATGATTACTTTAAAGCAAGGGCAGCAGATGTTAAGGATATTTCAGAAAGGATTATCAATATTTTAAGTGGCAATAAAAATTCTGGAAATAACTTAAAAGAACCAGTTATAATTGTGGCAGATGACCTTGCACCAAGCGAAACGGTGCAGATGGATAAAGAAAAACTTCTTGCTTTTGTTACAGAACATGGTTCTTCAAATTCACACACAGCAATATTGGCAAGAACAATGAATATTCCTGCACTGACAGGTATAAGTATCAGTAAGGAATGGGATGGTAAAATTGCAGTTCTGGATGGTTATACAGGAACTTTGTATATAGATGCTGGTAAAGATACCATTGATAAATTTAAAAAACGCCAGGATGAAGATATTAAGTCCAGGGAATTATTACAAAATTTAAAAGGTAAGGAAGATATTACACTTGATGGAAGAAAAATTAAATTATATGCCAATATAGGAAGTGTAAAAGATGTAGCAAATGTACTTGCGAATGATGCCGCTGGAATAGGGCTGTTCAGAAGTGAATTCTTGTATCTGGAAACTAATGATTATCCAGATGAGGAAAGCCAGTTTACAGCATATAAGACAGTAGCAGAAAATATGGCTGGTAAGAAAGTTATTGTAAGGACACTTGATATAGGTGCAGATAAACAAGCAGATTATTTTAACCTGGACCATGAAGATAATCCAGCAATGGGATACCGGGCAATACGTATATGCCTGGAACGTACAGATATTTTTAAAACACAGCTGCGTGCATTATTAAGGGCAAGTGCATTTGGAAATATATCTATTATGTTTCCAATGATTATATCTGTAAATGAAGTAAAGCGGATTAAAGAAATTGTAAAATCAGTAAAGGCGGAACTTAGCCAGGAAGGAATCCCATATGGTGATACAGAGCTTGGAATTATGATTGAAACACCTGCAGCTGTAATGATTAGTGACCTTCTCGCCCAAGAAGTAGATTTCTTTAGTATAGGTACTAATGACCTGACACAATATACATTGGCTATTGACAGGCAGAATATGAAGCTTGACAATATTTATGATTCCCATCATCCTGCAGTATTACGTATGATACAGATGACAGTTGAAAATGGTCATAAACATGGGTGCTGGGTTGGTATATGTGGTGAACTTGGTGCAGATACAGAGTTAACAGAAGATTTTGTAAGAATGGGTATTGATGAGTTATCAGTATCACCATCTTTTGTACTGCCAATAAGGAAAATTATACGTAATATAAAGATGGAATAAAATAAATTTATATGTTAAAAACTGCCAGACACAGAAGATTTTTTATCAACGTAAGCCAGGCTGTATAATATGGAGTATATCACCAGAAAAACAGCTAATTCCTATAATTTGTCAAATTAAAAGCAAGATGGTAAAACAGGGTTAAAAATGGTTTTACCATCTTGCTTTATTTTACAAATGTGTCACAGGATATTTATTATATTATGTAATAAATTTGCTTTTTTTATATAAAAATATTATAATAAATTCTGGTTAAACTACCATTATCTGCATAAGCGGTAAAATTTGTGCAGATGGTATTTAACTTATAAGATAATATTCTAAAATAAAAAAGGCCAGGTATATTATTATGAGAGATAAGGTGATTAAAGTATTAGGGGCAGCTTCTGTAGCCGCCAGTGTATTTATGGCAGCTGGATGGTCCTTTTTTAAAATGATAGTCCGTTGTAAAGAACAGAAAAAGCTTATGAGAAAGAAATGGTTCCAGTTATCCCATATAAAACTTAACCATCCAAGACATAAGTTTGAAAAGGAATATGAAGAGGGCAAGGCATGGTGTATGCAGCAGGATATGCAGGATTGTTATATGGAAAGCAAGGATGGGCTGGTACTGCATGCATATTATCTGCCAGCAGAAAATCCAAAACGGTTTGTATTATTAAGCCATGGATATAAAGGCAGTGGTTTTGGTGATTTTGCATATACTGCAAGGTTTTTGCATGAAAATAATTGTAACTTGCTTTTTATTGACCAGAGATGCTGTGGTGCAAGCCAGGGAGAATATATTACATTTGGTGCATGGGAACAGTATGATGTGCAGGGATGGGCATATTATATTTCAAAACGCAACAAAAAGAGGCTTCCTATATATCTTTATGGTGAATCTATGGGGGCAGCGGCTGTACTTATGGCATCAGGGCATAAACTGCCTGCAGAAGTAAGGGGGCTGGTTGCAGACTGTGGGTTCCGTTCTATGAAAGGGCAGGTTAAGGATATGGCAGCAGACTGGTTTCATCTGCACTGGATTGGACTGATGCTGTTCCGCCTGGATTTGTTCTGCAGGGCATTAGCAAGTTTCCGTATGAAAGATGCGGATACAACAAAAGCTTTGGAGAAAAATAAAAGACCGGTTTTATTTTTTCATGGTGAAGAAGATACTTATGTAAATTATAAGAATTCTATATATAATTATTCCGTATGCCAGGCTCCTAAGGACCTCCTGATAATATCAGAAGCAAGGCATCTTTGCAGTGCATATGAAAAGCCAGAATTATACAGGGAAAAGTTATCAGGGTTTTTTGAAAAATATGATTAAAGTTTATTGGCACCAGTTTTTATAAAACTGGTGTTTTATTTTACCAGTCATTGCATGTAAGGTCTTGGACAATTTGGGGCAAAATGTTTGTTAAGTCCTTTAGGGGGTAGAAATAAAAAATAAAATGTGGTAACGTTTCTTTAGAATAAATGATAACAGAGGGAAGTGTGTAAAGAAAATTCTAAGCTAGCCAAAAACGCTGGCTAAGAATTTCTAAGATTACACACAGGAAGAATACAAAAACAGAATTCTTCATTGCAAGTTTGTGTCTGCGCTGTACCCACGAACTTGGAATGCGAAAAAAGCAACGCAGAAATGAGGAAAAACATGATTAGGAGGATTTATAAATGCAAGAGTATTATCCTTTAACAGCAGCACAGAAAATGCATCATAACTGGATTTTAAAATACAAAACACAGCAGGTTTCAGGCGTCAGCGTTATAGCATCTTTAAAATCACCTATAGATTTTGGTCTTTTTAAAAAATGTATCCAATTAGAATTAGAACGCTATGGTTGTATGAGGGTACGTTTTACAAAGCCAGATAAAAATGGAGAGGTAAAACAGTATATTGTAAAAAATGATAACAGGGATATTCCAATTAAGGACTTATCTGGCATGAGTATGGCAGATGCAGACAAATTAATGCAGCAGTGGGCATACCAGACTTTTGATGGTGATGATATCCCGATGTGTGATATATCAATGATGAAACTTCCAGAAGGATATAATGGGTTTTTCATCCATATGGACCACAGGCTTATTGATTCATGTGGACTGGTAGTAATGATTAATGACCTGATGCAGCTTTATACCCATTACAGGTTTAAAGCTGCATATCCTGATGACCTTGCTGATTTTGAAACAGTCCTTGATAAAGATTTAAAAAAGGCAAATAATGAGAAGCGTTTTGCAAAGGACAAAAAGTTCTGGGATGACCAGCTTGATGCCCTGGGAGAGCCGCTGTATTCTGATATCCAGGGACCCTCTGTTCTTGAAGAAGCAAGAAAGCTGCATGGCAATAAAAAGTTAAGGGCAGCAGATATAGAATTAAAGAATTTATTTGTAGATGTTAAAGACTATTATCTGGAACCAGAGCCAACAAAGAACCTTATGGATTTCTGCATGAACCACCAGTTATCTATGACAAATCTTTTGTTGCTTGGTATCAGGACTTATCTGTCAAAGGTAAATAATGGACAGGAAGATATTACAATCCAGAACTTTATTTCAAGACGTTCAACACATGATGAGTGGACATCAGGCGGCAGCAGGACAATTATGTTTCCATGCAGGACAGTAATTCCGCTTGAAACAGACTTTATGTCAGCTGCTTATGAGATACAAAACGTGCAGAATAAAATTTATATGCACAGTAATTACGACCCTGCATTGATTGAAGATGAAATGAGAAAACGTTATAAAACACCAGAAAATACTACTTATGAAAGTTGTTACCTCACATACCAGCCAATGCCAGTTAAGATGGATAATCCACATCTTGTAAATATCCCACAACATTCTAAATGGTTCGCCAATGGTGCAGCTACTAAGAAAATGTATTTAACTGTATCACATACTGAAAACGGAGGAATGAATTTCTCTTACCATTACCAGGTAGCACATTTAGAAGAACATGATATGGAACTTCTCTATTACTATATGATGCGTATTCTCTTTAAGGGAATTGCAGAACCAGATATGAGTATAGGGGAAATTATGGAACAAGTTTAAAAGCCAGGAAATATTTATTGCTGCTGCCCATTTTTATAATAATTAGCAGCAGTACACCAATAAGGAGGAAAAAATGACACAGGAAATGCAGTTTAAAACAATAGTAGCACAGTATTGTGAGGTAAAGCCAGATGAAATGAATAATGATATGAGGTTCAGGGAAGATTTAGGTTTTAGTTCCCTTGATTTTATGTCTTTTCTGGGAGAGCTTGAAGATACATTTGACATAGAGCTTGAGGAGGAGGATGCATTAAAGGTTCTTACAGTTGGAGAGGCTCTTGAACTATTGGAAAGATTACAATAGGAGGTTTGGCGGATATGGGAATACTTATACGTGATATATTAGAAGACAGTGTAAAGAAATTTGCAGATATTAAAGCTGTAAAATGGCTTAAAAAGAAAGATATCCTTGAAAGAAGCTATAGTGAACTGATGGATAATGTTATAGCAATAAGAAAAAGTTTACTTGCAGAAGGGTTCAAAGGAAAGCATATTTCCCTGATTGGAACAAGTTCTGTAGAATGGATTGAAAGTTATCTGGCTATTATTACAGGAAATACAGTTGCAGTGCCACTTGATGCAGGACTGCCAGCAGAAGATTTAATTGACCTTATAAACCGTTCGGATTCAGAGGCTCTATTTTTAAGCCCTAAGAATATATCACTTTTAGAGGGGATTTTAGCAGAATGTCCTAAACTTAGGAAAGTATGGCTGCTCCAGGAAGAAGAACCAGACTCTTTATATGAAAAGACTGCATCACTGGCAGGACTTAAAGCGGCTTCCGCAAATAGCAGCACTGATGCAGACAGACCGGCTCCAGATGATGTAGCAACAATTATCTTTACATCTGGAACAACAGGAAAAAGCAAGGGAGTAATGCTGACACAGGACAATCTGGCAGCTAATGTGCTTTCTGTTGATTATACTACAGAACCTGGAAGTATATTATTAAGCGTGCTTCCAATCCACCATGCGTTCTGCCTGGTTATGGACTGGCTTAAAGGATTTTCACTTGGTACAACTATATGTATTAATGATTCACTTCTGCATATGGTGAAAAACATGGGTGTATTTAAACCACAAGTTATGCTTATGGTACCAATGATGATTGAAACAATATATAAGAGGCTTGCCAGTGTAGACCCTGCAATTCCTAAAAAGGCTGTAGCAGATAATGTATTTGGCGGCAATCTTAAAATAATATTTACAGGTGGTGCACATCTTGACCCATATTATATTGGAGAATTTGCAGAATATGGAGTAGAAGTCCTTGAGGGATATGGCATGTCAGAGTGTTCACCAGTAATTAGTTCTAATACACCAGAAACCCATAAAGCAGGTTCCATTGGAAAACCACTTCCTAATGCTGAGATTAAATTTGAAAATGGAGAAATCCTTGTAAAAGGCAGCAGTGTTATGAAGGGATATTACCAGATGCCAGAAGAAACTGCTGAAACATTAAAAGATGGATGGCTTCATACAGGGGATAAAGGATATATGGATGAAGATGGTTTCTTGTTTATTAATGGACGTGTTAAAAATCTTATTATCCTTTCAAATGGAGAAAATATTTCCCCAGAGGAAATTGAAAATAAATTAGCCCTTGATGCACTTGTAGGTGAAGTAATTGTAACAGGTGAAGATAACGGGCTGGCTGCAAGGATTTATCCAGACCAGGATGTTGTTGCTGCTAAGGGGCTTGATGAAGAAGCAATAAAAACAGCATTACAGGCATTTATAGACCAATATAATAAAAAACAGCCTACTTACCGCCAGATTACAGGGCTTATAATCAGGAAAAACCCATTTATCAGAAGCTCAACAAAGAAAATTAAGAGACAGGAAGCTTTAATTGATGAACCTCTTCCAATGGCATAATATAAAATTGTAAAAGGAAGGAATGCTCCCTATAATATGTAAGGGAGCATTCCTGATATAAAGGTCTGTGTAAGGATATTAGCAATGGTTTCAGCAGAAACCTGGAAATTGTCTTTTGTCCATTTGTGAAGGACACCAATGGTACTGCCAATAGTAGAGGCAATCATGTAGGATAGTTCTTCACTATTGTGATGTGAAGTTGTAGTGCTTTGTGTCACTTTTTTTACGTAATGGTGGAACATGGTAACAACTTTCTCAAAAAAGGCATCCTTCCTTGGATTGGAAAGAAGATTTGCTAGAAATGGATTTGTCATAGTATATTCACATATAGTTAAATAATATGATTTACATATATCCCAGTCATTTTTGGGATGGAATGTATTCATAAGAGAGAATATATCATTTATAGTTTTGTTTTCAATAGCATCTACCAGGTCAGGAATATTTTCGTAATGGTTATAAAATGTACTTCTTACAATTCCTGCTTTTTTAATTACATCGGATACAGTGATTTTATCTAATTCTTTTTCTTTTAAAATTAAAAAAAATGCGTCATATATGGCTTCATCAGCTATATGGTATCTTTCGTCCTGTATTTCATTCATCTTATTGTCCTCCCAGCTTTTTATATAACTACATAATATTTCCATTATAATATATATAGTTTAGAAACGCAACGGACGTATTTTTTGAGTTTCCCCATTTTTTAATATGCAAACATCTTGGCTCTGGCAATTCCAAATGTTTACCGCCAGCAGCACGCTTCCGCTTGAATGGGATACGCAGTAGTGCATAAAACCGCAAATGCTTAATAGAAACAAAAGTTTCTATATAAGCATTGAATACCAGATTTAAGCACCAGCGTCCCCATAACAGCTGCTTTTTGGTAAAACATTTGGAAATTGCCAGAGTAATATAGTCTTTGCGTAATTTAAAAAATAGGGAAACTCAAAAAATTAACAGTAGTTTACAACTTTTTTCAGACAATGCCCATTTTAAGCCAAATGACAAAATAAGAATATATAAGCTGAAAACTGCTGTTTTATTGTGTTTTTTTAAAAACTTGTAAACTGGTGAAAAAATTAATTAACTTGAAAAGAATTCATATATACATTATAATATGCACGTGTATTATTCAATAAAATATAAAAGACACCCATACTATAATTTAAGGAGGAAATTTTATATGAAGATTGCAGTTTGTGAAGACCAGAAAGAAGAAGCAGACTGGCTTTGTACGGCAATACGCAGCTGGGCAGCAGATAAAAAACTTCCAGTTGATGTAGTTTCTTTTGGTGATGCAGCTTCATTTTTATTTTCATTGGATGATAATGTTTATGATGTACTTTTCCTGGATATTAAAATGCCTGGTGAAGACGGGGTAACACTGGCAAAAAGACTTAGAAACATGAATAATAATGTTTTTATTGTATTTGTGACAGGAGAAAAAGAATATGTTATGGAAGGATATGAAGTGGATGCAGTGAATTATCTTCTTAAACCAGTTGATACTGGCCAAGTGGGAAAATGTCTTGACAGGATATATGGGAAAACAGATATCCAGCAACCATATATAATACTTGATACAGGGGAAAAAATGTTAAAACTTCTACAAAAGGAAATATATAAAATTGAAGTGTTTTCACATAAACTGGTATATACTACAGAGAGAGGGGAATTTGAGGTGTATTCTTCTTTAAAAGAAGCAGAAAAGGAATTACAGGAAGGATATTTTATAATATGCCACAGGGGTGTATTAGTAAACCTTATGCATGTAGTTACAATAGGCAAAAACAGCCTTATGCTTGCAGATGGTAATACAGGGTTCCATATGGAAGTTCCTGTAAGCAGGAGGCTTTATAACAGAGTGAATGAGGCATTTATAAAATTTTATAGAAATTGAGCTGTGAAAGCGGGGAGGAAATATGGAATTTATACTTTTAATTATTACAGTTATTTTATTAAGTTTTACTATTGCAAGTATATTAATTATCCGTATTTTTTTGCCAAAGCAGATTATAAAAGAATTAGAGAATTATGAAAATACCCTGGCTGGCAGGCAGTTTGAGGAAATTAAAAATACATACCATGAGATGCGTGGCTGGCGTCATGATTATAAAAACCATATGCATGTGCTTAAAATCTATGTAGAAAACAGGCAGTGGGAAGAATGTATTTCTTATATTTCACAGATTAATGAAAACCTGGATAGTGTAGACCATATGGTTAAAACAGGCAATGTAATGGCTGATGCAATTATAAACAGTAAGATATCTTTAGCAAAGTCTAAAAATATAAAACTTGATGTAACAGCAAAAGTGCCAGAAGAACTTCCAATTTCTGATGTTGAGTTTTGTATAATTTTTGGCAATCTTATGGATAATGCAATAGAAGCATGTGAAAAAATCTTTTCAGAAGAAAAGCGTTTTATAAGGATATATATTGGCATATTTAAAAAGCAGTTTTATATTTCTGTAACTAATGCGACAAACCAGAAAAAAAGGCTGGGAAGTTATTACTCACTTAAGGGTGAAGGGCATGGTTTTGGGTTGTACCATATTGACAGGATTATTAAAGAACGTAATGGTTTTCTTAACCGTAAAGATGAGCCAGGTGTGTTTTCAACAGAAATAATGCTGCCGTTTATGCTTTAAGAAAAACCGTTTGTGAAGAACAAAACATATATAATATATTTTATGATAATATAATGGCAGGATATAAGTCCTGCCATTGTTTTTGTATTCTTGTGCTGGCGGGAAATATTAAAAGTTTTATTAAAGGAAAGGAGCAGGATAATTATGGGAAAAGGAAAAGTCTGGAAAGGATTATGTTTATATATAAGATATATATGGAAAGAAAAGAAATCCATTTATCTTATGGGAATTTTATTTTTTCCAGCGTATATATTGTCAAATTATCTCCAGGTTTATCTGCCTAAAATGGTAATTATGGAACTTGAGGAAAAAAGGACAATTACACATTTTGGTATTTCAATTATGGGGCTGTCATTTTTTTTAATATTGTGTATTTTTATAAAAGTAAAGATGCTTTCACGTATAAAGTATTCCAACAGGTTTATAAACCAAAGGATGCAGAATGAGTATAGCCAGAAATTGTTGTATGTTGATTATAAATATCTTGAAGACCAGGAATTTTTAACTGTAAGGGATAAAGTAAAAGAAAGTCTTTTTGGAGGTAGTGTTGGCGATGAGTGGGAGCGTGCAAAACTTGCTGATTTTATGGAAACACTTGTTACACTTGCAGCTGTAACAGGCAATGTAGTTTTGTATGCATACCACTTGTGTAAACTGTCATACTGGATGCTTGCAATATTTTTAATTGCACCTTTTATAATGGTTCTGACACAGAAAACGGTAATGAAAAATGAAAGGGACAATGCTGTAAAAGCATCTGGTGTCTGGCAGAAGTTAGATTATGTTATAAGGAAAACAGAAGATTTCAGTATGGCAAAAGATGTCAGGATGTACCAGATGGATGTATGGCTGTCAGGGCTTCTTGAAAAACTTTGTAAAAAGAGACTGGAATACAAGGCTAAAGAATTAAAGCCAAGGTGTGCTTTGTCTGTTATTTCAACTTTAGTTTTTGGAGTATACCATGCTGGCTTGTTTGCTGCTATACTGGCAGGCTTGTGGAATGGCAATATAAATGTTGCAGATGTAGTATTTTATGCAGGCATGGGACCAGCATTATATTTTCTTATGGAGGAGGATTTCTTAAATAATATAAGAAGGCTGTTCCAGCTTTCTGTTGAATTTAAAAGATTCCGGGAATATACAGACTATGGGGAAAATACAGGAAAAACAGATATACCTGTAAATAGAAAAACACCTGTTATAGAATTCCAGCATGTTTCATTTACTTATCCAGGTTCAGACAGGGAAGTGTTAAAAGATATAAACCTTGTTGTAGAAAAAGGTGAGAAAATTGCTATTGTAGGTGTAAATGGGGCAGGCAAGACAACATTGATGAAATTAACCTGTGGGCTTCTGTTACCTGCCAGTGGCAGAATTTTATTAGATGGAAAAGATATGGCACAGATGGAACCAGAAGAGAGGTATTCATGGTTTTCATGTGCATTCCAGGATATACAATTTCTTCCGCTTAGCATAAAAGAAAATATATCAATGCTTATAGAAGATGCAGACAATTTAAAAATATGGGATTGTTTAAAACAGGCAGGCATAAAAGATGAGGTTGGAAGCCTTCCTTTAAGGCTTGATACAATGATGGAAAAAACCCTTAATAAAAATGCTGTGGATTTCTCGGGAGGGCAGAAACAAAAACTTATACTTGCAAGGGCATTATACAGGGATGCAGGGGTACTTGTACTGGATGAGCCAACTGCTGCATTAGATGCACTGGCAGAAAATGATATTTATGAGAAATATGCCAGGTTTACAAAGGATAAAACATCGTTTTTTGTTTCACACCGTCTTTCAAGTACAAGATTCTGTGACAGGATATTATTAATAGATGGTGGTAATATTGCAGAAGAAGGGGCACATGAAGAACTTCTGGCAGCTGGAGGATTATATGCAGGGATGTTTGAGATGCAAAGCAAATATTACAAGGAGTGTGAAGCGTAAATAACAGAGAAGAAATTAACAGCTATAGAAATGTTAAAAATTAATATACGTGGTATAAAACTATGTAACAGCCTTATTCCATGGAATTCTTTCCTTACATTTCTTTTAATTACTTTACAGATACTTGTTGAATACTGGCCATGTATTTTTCTTGCAATATTAGTGGATGATGTAGCAGGCGGAGCTGCAAAAGCAGTATTAACCAGGGACGCTGTAATGCTTGTAGGAGGGGATGTTGTATTATTTGTACTTATACATATATTACAACATTATTATTTTTATTGTGGCTCAAATATATGGGAACTTGCCAATGTACAGCTAAATAAGAAGATTATGGATATGGATTATGAATATATGGAGTCAGAAGCAGTACAGAACCGCCGCAGGGATATTGATTCAATGGCAAGGGATAATGCAGATGGAGGAGGTATTAACAAGCTGTTCTGGAATATAATGGCATTGCTGCGTTGTAGTTTTAGTATTTTAATAATATTTTTCTATACAGTTTATTTGTTTAGCCGTTCTGGTGTGGCGTTTAAAGGAGAACCAGCTAAGGCAGTGGCATTTGTAAGTGTATTTGTTATATTATTTGCTATCCTTATGTTTATTGCTATACAGAAGAATAAATCCATCCAGAAAAAGATTTATAAGCACAATGAAGAAATGCTTCCATTATTCAGGCAGATGCATTTTTATACAGAAGAGTATATTAGTACAGAAAAGTGTGGAAAGATAATACGCATGTTCCACCAGCAGAATTTATTATCAAATTATATAGAGGAATTATTTAAGAAATTAAATAACAAGATAAATTCTATAGGCCGTCTGGATGAAAACAGGAATGAGTGGACGGGAGTTATAGAAACAATTATTTCTGGGCTGGTCTACCTGCTGCTTGGAATAATGGTATTAAAGGATACTATATCTATAGGAAGCGTTTGTCTGTATGCAGGATGCATAAGCAGGTTTTTAATGGATTTCAGGCATTTTGTGAATGTGGTTACGGATCTTGCCAGCAATACAAAGTATGTAAAAATTTATTTTGATTTCCTGGATATACCTAATAGGAAATACCAGGGAACTCTTCCTATAGAGAAGAGAGATGATGATAAATTTACAATAGAATTCCAAAATGTTTCTTTCCGTTATCCAGGTTCATCAAAATATGTACTTAAAAACTTTTCAATTAAGTTTAATATTGGTGAAAGGCTTGCGGTAGTAGGAAAAAATGGTTCAGGTAAAACAACATTTATTAAACTGCTATGCAGGCTTTATGACCCAACGGAAGGTGAAATATTTTTAAATGGGATTGATATAAGGAAATATAATTATAAAGAGTATCTCTCATTATTTAGTGTAGTGTTCCAGGACTTTAAAATTCCTGCATTTCCTTTAGGGCAGAATGTAGCAGCTTCAATAGAATATGATAAAGTAAAAGCAGAAGATGCATTAAAGCGTGCAGGGCTTAGTGGGCTTTTAAGCAAACTGCCTTATGGGCTTGATACACCTGTTTATAAAGATTTTGACAGCAGAGGTGTGGATATATCTGGAGGTGAAGCACAGAAGGTTGCAATAGCAAGGGCACTTTACCATGATACACCATTTGTTATACTGGATGAACCAACTGCTGCATTAGACCCTCTGGCGGAGTATGAGATATATTCAAGGTTTGATGAACTTGTTGGTACAAAGACTGCTGTATATATTTCACACAGGCTTTCAAGCTGCCAGTTCTGTAATGATATACTTGTTATTGATAAAGGAAAAGCAGTGCAGAGAGGAAACCATAGTAAACTTATAAAAGAAAAAGATAGCTTATATTATAAATTGTGGAATACGCAGGCAAAATATTATAAAGTGGAAGGTGAAAGTGTATGAAGATAGGAACTTGTATAAGAGGGCAGCACCTGCTTGCAGATTTGGAAAATGCTATTGCTATAGGATTTGATACTGTGGAACTTTACTTTAATGAAACTCTTGGTGGCATTAATTTTAAGGAACTTTCAGCACAGATAAAAGATGTAACAGGGTATTCTGGTGTTACTGTATCTGGTATAGGATTATATTGTAACCCGCTTCAAAGTACACAGGCAGAAAAAGAACTTGAATACTGTATAGAAAATGCACATTTATTAGATGTGGATTTTGTAGGGACATTTGCAGGAGCGCTTCCAGGAAAAAGTGTAGAAGAAGCAGTCCCAGTATTTAAAAAGGTATTTACAAGGCTTGCAAAACTTGCGGAATATAATGGTGTAAGGATTGGAATAGAAAATGCACATATGTATGGGCACTGGTATAGTGCTACATGTAATATTGGTTTTTGTCCAAGGGCATGGGAAATAATGTTTAATGAAGTTGTGAGTGACAGTCTTGGGCTTGAATGGGAACCATCACACCAGGCTGAACAGCTTATAGACCCTGTAAGACAGCTGGAACAGTGGATGCCAAAGGTTTTTCATGTACATGGCAAAGATGCACATATAGATTATGAGCATATTAAAAAGTATGGAATATGGTTTGGCGGAAGCTATTGTAAACACCGTTTTCCAGGAATGGGGGATACTAAATGGCAGGAGATTATACAAATATTAAACCAAAATGGTTATAAAGGTGATATTACCATTGAAGGATATCATGACCCGGTTTATTGTGGTGACAGGGAGAATGACGGGCAGAAAATGTCATTATTGTATTTAAGGAACTGCTGTAAGGATGTGTCTGGAGATTAAAATGTGCATAAATTATATTGACCTGGTGATTTTAGCAGTATAAATATATAACTTATTAGTGCAAGCATATATGTTTGCACTTTTTTAAATTTTGTGGTAACTATTATAGGAAATTGTGGTATAATATCCAAGTGGTATTTTTTATGCCAAAAAGTATTTATAAGGGTGATGTAAAATGATAAGCATGGAAACAAAAAAGACAAAGTTTAAGACAAAGAGAAGTATACGTTTTAAAATTATGCTTATGACAAATATAATTGTCATAGCAGTTATGATAGTATGTTCTTTAATACTCAGGTATTCTATGAACAGTCTTACCAAATCTATATTAATAGATGTATTGCAGCCTATGGCAAAACAATCATCTAAAGCTGTAGAAAGCAATATACACCTTATGGCGGACCGCATTATGGGTATTGCAAAGGATAACCGGCTTGTGCGGGGCGGCTCTGGCTATGGGGATGTGCAGGATGTACTGGCAGATGCAATAAATACATATGAGCTTTATGGTATTGCTATTTATGGAATGGATGGCAGATGCATGGGAGCAAAAGGTGATATTTATGAAAATCTCTCAGAAACCAGCTGGTTTAAGGTTTTAAAAGAATCAGATAATATGACTATTGCAGACCCTGTTATTACAGATTCTTATATTGGTATCCCGATGGCTATGCCAGTAAAGTATAATGGCAAGACTAAGTTATATATTACAGGTATTTATAAATATGACTTGTTAAGGGAGGTTCTTGCTGCTATACATATAGGCCATAATGGAAGGGCACTTATTATAAATAGTGAAGGAAAGATAGTGGGACACCTGCAGGAGGAACTTGTCAGGAAAGAGGCCAATATATATGACCTTGATAGTAGTAAAGAAGCACATAGTATTTTTGATAGTATGGCAGCAAGGGAAACTGGTTCTGCAGAAGGTGTAGTTAATGGTGAAAATTCTTATGTAAGCTATTGCCCAGTGAGAGGTACAGGATGGTCTTTTGCTGTAGAAGTGCCAAAGAATGATTATATGGAGCAGACTAATATTGCATTGTATAATACAATTATTGGTACATTTGTTACGTTAATTGTAGCATTGTCGGGAATATGGATTGTGACAACTGTAATTTCAAACCAGCTTAAGAAAGCAATTACAAGAATGAATAAGTTCTCAAACGGGGATCTTAAGTCACCAATTGAAGTTAAGAGTTCTGGTGATGAGATAGAAATCCTGTCGCTTTCACTTAAAACTACAGTAGAAAATATTAATGGATATATTACAGAAATACGTAATGTGCTTGAAAATATTTCAGATGGAAACCTGGCTGTGTCCGCAGATGGTGATTACCATGGGGATTTTGTGGTTATAGGGGAATCACTTACGGATATAACAGAGTCTTTAAATAATGTGATGAAACAGACTAGTGAAACAGCATACCAGCTGGCAGGCACTGCACAAAATATGGAAGACCAGTCAAGGGAGATGCACCAGGCAGCAGAAGCCCAGACAGATACAATGCTTGGGCTTGATTCGGAAGTAGATATTATAAAGAAAAACCTGGAACAAGTAACAGATAATACAAAGCAGACACATAAAAGCGCCTATGATATTGCAGCACAGATATCAGAAGGTGGCAGAAAAATGAAAGAATTAAAGGAAGCAATGGATGCTATAGAATGTAATGCAGAGGATATTAATAAGATAAGCAAGGTTATTGAGGGGATATCACAACAGACAAAAGTGCTTGCTTTAAATGCAACTGTAGAAGCAGCCAGGGCTGGTGAGGCTGGTGCAGGATTTGCGGTTGTAGCACAAGAAGTAAGGAAGCTTGCAGAAAAAAGTGAGGAAGAAGCTAAAAATACAGTTAGTATGATAGCGCAAGCGGGTGTTCTTATAAGAAGAGGTGCAGAGCTGACAGAAGAAACTGCAATAGCACTTGAAGAGATAAGTAAAAGTTCAGATGAGGTTACAAGGATTGCTGGATGCCTGGCAGAAGCAGTAGATGTACAGGAAGCTTCATTAAATGAAATTACTGGGAAAATAGATGAGCTTTCTGCAATTACTGCATTAAATCTCCAATGTGCACAAAATACAGAAAGTGCAAGTGCAGGTTTGAAATCAGAATCACTTAAACTCCAGAAACTGCTTAGCAGGTTCAGGTTCCATTAAACAATTCTTATTGTGCTGCCAGAAATGGAAGGGAGGATTTTTATGAAAAAGTTAACAATAACAGGAATATTAATAATATTTGCCCTGGCATTTACAGGATGTACTTCTAAAAAGGAAGATAATACAATGAAAGATGGCTGTTATACAGCACAGATGCAGGAATATTCTTATGGATGGAAAGAATATGTGACAATTACAGTGAAAAACGGTAAAATTGTTTCTACAGAATTTGATGCAGAAAATGCCAGTGGTTTTATTAAAAGCTGGGATAATGCATATATGAACAATATGAAACCAGTTTCTGGCACTTATCCTAATGAGTATACACGTTATTATGCTGCACAGCTTACAGGGCAGAGTGAAGCACCAGAGATAGATGCTATTACGGGAGCTACAAGTTCAGCAGTAAATTTCCAGGCATTGTCCAAAGCGGTGGTAGAGCAGGCTATACAAGGGGATTCTTCTGTTGTGTTTGTAAAAAGCAGTAAATAAAAGGGATAGTTTTTTAATATGTAGTTTGTATACCTTTAAAATAATAAAATAGATTGCTTTTGCCAGATAAATATCATACAATAGTAAAAGATGGTAAATGCATTACCCAAACAAGATATTACTTATAAATGATGGAGGTTTACTATGTACGGGATTGAGATTGAAAATATTGCGTCTAAAAAAAGTAATGAAGAAATTTATTATGCGCTTCTGGAATTTACAAAAGATGTTATGCAAAAGCGTGGCAGAATAGAAGGGAAAAAGAAGATTTATTATATTTCTGCAGAATTTCTTATTGGAAAGCTTCTTTCAAATAACCTTATAAACCTGGGTTTGTATGACCAGGTTGCAGAGGCGCTTGCAAAGAATGGTAAAAGCATGGCAGAGATAGAAGAGATTGAACCAGAACCATCTCTTGGTAATGGAGGTCTTGGACGTCTTGCAGCATGTTTCCTTGACTCTATTGCTACACTTGGGCTTGCAGGTGATGGTATAGGCCTTAATTACCACCTGGGGCTTTTTAAACAGGAATTTGAGAATAATCTCCAGAAAGAGGTTAAAAATCCTTGGATTGAAAAACAGAGCTGGCTTCGCAGGACAGGCAAAGGGTATACTGTAATTTTTGGTGATTTGCGTGTGCAGTCTGTAATGTACGAAATTGATGTTACAGGTTATGACAATAAGTGCAATACATTGAAACTATTTGATATTGAATCCATAGATGAAGGAATGGTAAATGAGGGAAGTATATCATTTGATAAAAATGATATACGTAAAAACCTTACTCTGTTCCTCTATCCAGATGACAGTGACTACAATGGGGAACTTTTAAGGATTTACCAGCAGTATTTTATGGTAAGCAATGCAGCACAGCTTATTATTGATGAGGCACTGGCAAAGGGCAGCAACCTTTATGACCTGCCAGATTATGCAGTAATACAGATTAATGATACACATCCTACTATGGTTATACCAGAACTTATAAGGCTTCTTCTTAAAAGAGGAATAAGTATGGATGATTCTATAAATATTGTATCAAAGATGTGTGCATATACAAACCATACAATTCTTGCAGAAGCTCTTGAAAAATGGCCAATATGGTATTTGGAGAAAGTTGTCCCACACCTTATGCCGGTAATTAAGATGCTGGATGTAAAAGCTAAAGAGAAACACAGTAACCCAAGAGTTGCAATTATTGATAATGAGAACCGTGTCCATATGGCACATATTGACATACATTATGGATTTAGTGTAAATGGTGTTGCAGCACTTCATACAGATATTTTAAAGAAGAGTGAACTTAAACCATTTTATGATATCTATCCACAGAAATTTAACAATAAGACTAATGGAATAACATTCAGAAGATGGCTGCTCCATTGTAACCATGAACTTTCTTCGTTAATTACATCAAAAATTGGTGACGGATATAAGAAAAATGCAAATGAACTTGAAAAACTCATGCAATTTGCAGGTGACAAAGAAACACAGGACAAACTGCTTGATATAAAGGCCGCTAAAAAGAAAGAGTTTAAAGAATACATTAAGGAAAAACAGGGAATTGATATAGATGGGAATTCTATATTTGATGTGCAGGTTAAGCGTCTTCATGAATATAAACGCCAGCAGATGAATGCACTTTATATTATTTATAAATACATGGAAATCAAAGCAGGAAGGAAGCCAGAAAGACCTGTTACAATGATATTTGGTGCAAAAGCAGCACCAGCATATACAATTGCGAAAGATATTATACACCTTATACTGTGTCTTTCAGAAATTATCAGGAATGACCCAGATGTAAGCCCATACTTAAATGTAGTTATGCTAGAGAATTATAATGTGACATATGCAGAGAAAGTTATTCCTGCAGCTGATATTTCAGAGCAGATTTCACTTGCATCCAAGGAAGCAAGCGGAACAAGTAACATGAAGTTTATGTTAAATGGTGCAGTTACTCTTGGTACAGATGATGGTGCTAATGTTGAGATACATGAGTTTGTAGGTGATGACAATATATATATCTTTGGTGAGTCAAGTGAACAGGTTATTAAACACTATGAAAACAGTGATTATTCATCAGAGAAAATATATGATAATGATAAAGATATTTCAAAACTTGTTGACTTTATTATAAGTAAAGAACTTTTTGCAGTTGGCAATAAGAAAAGCCTTATAAGGCTGTATATGGAGATTGTTACTAAAGACTGGTTTATGGCCCTGCTTGACCTTAAAGAGTATATAAAAGTTAAGGAGCAGGTGCTCGCAGAATATGAAAACAGGGAGGCATGGGCATCAAAGATGCTTGTAAATATTGCAAAAGCAGGCTTCTTCTCATCCGACAGGACAATTTCACAGTACAATGAAGATATCTGGAAATTAAACTAAGATTATAATGCATATTAATGCATATATAAGTTGTTATTATGCCAGGATTAGGAGGTGCAGCAGGCACCTCCTAAATTTGCTATATAAAGACATGGAATTATTTATGTTTCTGTAATTGGCAGTATTTTGGGATGGCATAGTACAAGGGACAGGGATAAGTTATGGGGGAAATAATTATATCATTGCCAGTTGTGGTAATAGTATTTGTGATTATTGCTATTGGATATACAATAGTTTCGAAAATAGTATTTAAAAAATGGGGGTATACCAGAAAAAGGGAAAAAGAACTTGAGGATTTAGATGAAAAAGCATTTTTTCTTAAAAAAAGGAAAAAGTGGTATAAATAACCCCATATAATGATGTTGGGACCAAAAGTATTCTGCACCCAGCAGATGTTATGGATTGAAAGTAAAAATACTGGTTGTAAATACCTCTGTTAATAATATTATTTGTGAATAACAATAAATAAATTGCGTAATAATAAGTGGTATGGTAAACTTGTTATTAGATATGGCAGTTTGGAAAATCTTAGATTTTCTAACCATTCTATTTGTGTTATGACAGCGGGTGCAGTCTGACATAGGTATCAATTTACATAATATTGCGCAGGTATTGTGTTTACTGCAGAAAGGCGGGGATTATGATTAGAGTAGGTTTTTTAACAAGTGGAGGAGATTGCCAGAGTTTAAATGCAACAATGAGAGGTGTAGCAAAGACTTTGTACCAGACTTATGATGATACTGAGATATATGGTATTTTAGAAGGATACAAAGGACTTATTTATGGCAACTACAGAAAGATGAAGCCAAGTGACTTTTCAGGAATACTTACAGAGGGTGGTACTATTATTGGTACTTCCAGACAGCCATTTAAAAAGATGCGTGAACCTGATGAGAATGGACTTGATAAAGTAAAAGCAATGAAAGACAATTATAAAAAATGGGGACTTGACTGCCTTGTAATTCTGGGTGGGAATGGCACACATAAGACAGCTAACCTTCTTAGTGAAGAAGGATGTAATGTTGTAACACTTCCAAAGACTATTGATAATGATATATGGGGAACTGATATTACATTTGGTTTCCAGAGTGCTGTAAATATTGCAACTAATGCAATTGACTGTATCCATACTACAGCTGCATCACATGGCAGGGTATTTATTGTAGAGGTAATGGGACATAAAGTTGGATGGCTTACACTCCATGCAGGAATTGCAGGTGGTGCTGATATAATATTGATTCCAGAGATACCATATGATATAAATTCTGTAGTAAAGGCGCTTGAAAAGAGAAATAAACAGGGCAAGAAGTTCTCTATACTTGCAGTTGCCGAGGGAGCGGTTTCAAAGGAGGATGCTGCACTTAGCAAGAAAGAACTTAAGGCAAAGAAAAGGGAGAAGCTCTATCCTTCAATTTCTTACCAGATTGGCCAGGAGATACAGGAAAGGACAGGGCAGGAAGTACGAATTACAGTTCCAGGCCATACACAGCGTGGAGGTGGTCCAGGACCATATGACCGTGTAATTTCAAGCAGGCTTGGTTCAGCAGCAGCAAGGCTTATTATTGAAGGCAAATTTGGTTATATGGTAGGGTTCAGGAATGGTGAAATTGTACCTGTACCGCTTAATGATGTTGCAGGTAAGTTAAAGATAGTTAATCCAGAGTCTTCTATTATAAAAGAAGCAAAGGGCCTGGGAATTTGTTTTGGTGATTAATTATGTCCTATACAGCTTTATACAGGAAATTCCGTCCAACAGACTTTGAGAGTGTAAAAGGACAGGAGCATATTGTTACTACCCTGAAGAATGAAATACGTACAGGCCGCATAGGTCATGCGTATCTGTTCTGTGGTACAAGGGGTACAGGTAAAACTACAGTGGCAAAGATACTTGCAAAGGCTGTGAATTGTGAAAATCCTGTTGATGGCAGTCCTTGTAATAATTGCAGCATGTGCCAGAGGATTAACCGGCAGGTTTCGATGAATGTTGCAGAGATAGATGCGGCGTCAAATAATGGCGTCGCAAATATCAGGGATATTATAGATGAAGTACAGTATTCCCCAGCGGAAGGGAAATACAGGGTATATATAATAGATGAGGTGCATATGCTTTCTACAGGGGCTTTTAATGCCCTTTTAAAAACCCTTGAAGAACCTCCTTCTTATGTTATATTTATCCTTGCAACAACAGAAGCACACAAAATCCCGGTTACAATATTGTCAAGATGCCAGAGATACGATTTTAAAAGGATATCTATTGACACTATAACAGCAAGGATGAAGGAACTTACAGACAGTGAAGGTGTAGAAGCAGAGGATAAGGCACTAAGATATATTGCAAAGGCAGCAGATGGCTCATTAAGGGATGCATTAAGCTTGCTTGACCAGTGTATTGCATTCTATTTTGGGCAGAAGCTGTCTTATGAAAATGTACTAGATGTACTTGGAGCAGTGGATACAAGTGTATACAGTGAAATGTTTAACAATATTATAAATTCTGATGTTACAGGCTGTACAAAGCTTATTAGCAGCATGCTTTTGTCTGGCAGGGATTTAAACCAGTTTGTAACAGAGTTTATATGGTATCTTAGGAACCTTCTGCTTATAAAATATTCAGGTGATGTGGATGGAATTATAGATGCCTCAGCTGGACAGCTTGCCAATATGAAAGAAGAAGCAGGAAAAATAAGTACAGATTTGTTATCAAGGTATATTTATATTTTATCAGAATTGTCAGGACAGATAAGATATACATCCCAGAAACGTGTGCTGGCTGAAATAACTTTTATAAAGCTTTGTAAACCACAGATGGATACAAAGCAGGATTTATCATTGCTTATTTCAAGAATTGAAGAGCTCGAAAGAAAAATTGAAAATATCAGTACTACAGGGATACATGTGGATATACTGCCACAAGAAAATGATAATGTACCTGTTGCAGAAGAAATGCCAGCTGCCATTCAAGCTGCTGTTCCAGAAGATGTAAAGGAAGTAATAAAAAACTGGAACAGTATTTTAAGCCAGTTTGGAAGGTCTGGACAGACTATGCTTGAGGGTGTGAAAAAGTCTGTGTCTGAAAGCGGGGAATTGCTGCTTGTTTTTGCAGACCTTGTAAGTGAGGGATATTTTAAACAGGATGACAGCAGACAGCTTGAAGCACTTAAAACAGTTATAAGTAATGTAACAGGTAAAGATGTTAATATAAAAACAATGGTTTCAGAAGAAAAGACAGACAACGCTTTTGTTGATTTGTCGCAATTAATACATTTTGAGGATGTAGAGTATAAATAGAATACAAAAGAGTGTCTAGAAATAAAAAAGTGTACAAATTAAGAGCTGGTTGTAAGAAATGCCAGATAAAGTTTTAAAGGATTTGAAAATATATATTGGAGGATTTAATAATGGCAAAACGTGGAGGCTTTCCAGGAGGTGCTATGCCTGGGAATATGAATAATATTATGAAACAGGCACAGCGTATGCAGAAGCAGATGGAAGAGAAGTCAAAAGAATTTGAAGATAAAGAATGGGAAGCAACGTCAGGTGGCGGAGCTGTTACAGTAAAAGTATCTGGCAAGAAAGAAATAGTATCTGTAAAGCTTTCGCCAGAAGCAGTTGACCCAGATGATATTGAGATGCTTGAAGACCTGATAGTCGCTGCTGTCAATGAAGCACTGCGCAAGATGGAAGATGAAAATGCCGCAATGATGCAGCAGCTTACAGGCGGGCTGGGTGGTCTTGGCGGATTATTTTAATAGTGGGGCAGCAGTATGGAATTCTATAGTTCACAAATAAACAGTCTTGTAGAACAACTGTCAAAACTTCCAGGAATAGGGGCAAAATCAGCACAGCGCCTTGCATTCCATATTTTAAATATGCCTGAAGACCAGGTGGCAGGACTGGCAAGTGCTATAACAAGCGCAAAAAGGAATGTACGTTATTGTAAGGAGTGTTATACATATACAGACAATGAACTTTGTCCAGTTTGTTCAAGTCCTAAAAGAAACCACAGGCAGATAATGGTGGTTGAGAATCCAAGAGACCTGGCAGCATATGAGAAAACTGGTAAATATGAAGGTGTATACCATGTACTGCATGGTGCAGTTTCACCAATGGCGGGCATAGGTCCACAGGATATCAGGCTTGATGAACTTATGGTAAGGTTGCAGGGAGATATAGACGAAGTTATTGTTGCAACTAATAAGAACCTGGAAGGTGATACAACTGCTACATATATAAGCAAACTTATAAAACCACTTGGTATAAGGGTGAGCCGTATAGCAAGTGGTGTGCCAGCAGGTGGTGACCTGGAATATATTGATGAAGTTACTTTATATAAAGCACTAGAAGGACGGACAGACATGTGATGGTCAAGCGGATATTCGCAATCCGCTTGGCTTTTTAGTCACCTGCTAATTTTGTGTTTTATATATTTGTAATTCCTGTAAGGGTAAAACGTTGGTTTTGCCCTTTTTCTATAACTTGTAATATACCATATGCAATAAACTCTGCAAGGTCTACAACAGTTGAAAGTTTGGTTGTCTGCAATGTTATATGGCTGTTTGAATTAGAAGCATTTACAATACCAGTAATAAAAGCATCACCAACACATGGCAGTTTTTTATTTACACCTATTCCAGGTGAAAGAGGACCATATCCTGTTGTTACATTGCCAATATGCTGCCTTATTCCAAGGGAAGCATCAATAGCTATTATATATGGGTCTGGTATTGTATTATAGATGAAATCTATTGTTTCACCAAGATTTTGGGCATGTACAGGTGAAGTAAGAGTCCCAAATACTGGGAGATTTTTATTTTTCTTAATAAGGATATGCCCGACGATAGGTCCTAGGCAGTCACCAGTTGCACGGTCTGAACCAATACACAAGAAAACTATATTCTGGTTTTTATCAAAACACTTTTCATAATGTTTATTTATTGTATTTACAAATTTGGGAAAAGATGCAGAACGGTATACATTGAAATATTTTATTTCTGTTGATATGTTTGACATATAGCTAAACCGTATTTTCAAAATACGCCTTTCTTTTCGTTATTCTCATTATATGGTAAGTATGTCCATATAGCTATATTTTATTCAAGTCGAATTTTAGCATTAAGATGAAGCCGGGGTTATCCTGTTTTCGACAAAAATGGCAGGTACACAGTGTTACAATTTCTGCATCCGGTGGTGGAATATGGATAAAATATAGTTAGAAAGGTGTTGTAGCGGAATGGAAAATAAGAGATTTGGTAATCTAGGCGAATATGCAAAAGAGTCAGCTCATAAAGAGTATGTGTACAGCCGCTTGCCAGAAAACATAAGACAGATAGGTGAAACAAATGGAAACCTCAGGATATACATAGAAGATTATGTAATGACATATATACACCAGATATTTAACGAAAAGCAGGAGAAAGCAATAGTTATATTTCTTGGCAAAAAAGGTAAAGAACAAGCATCAGGATGTATGTTTATATATGGTGCATTGTTTGTCCAGTGTGATATGATGGAAGGACCAAAAGAACTGACTGCTAATAAATGGAACCAGGTTTACAAAGATATGCATGATAATTTTCCAGGTGCCCAGATGCTTGGATGGGGCTGTGGGGTAAGTATGTGGAACAGCAGGGCAGATGTGGCTGTAAGGCAGATACATGGCAAATATTTCAGTGAAGAAGGAAAAGTATTATTTGTAACAGATATTTCTGAAAAAGAAGAGAAGATTTTTCTATGGAATGATGGTGATTTATATGAACAGCCTGGCTTTGTTGTATATTATGAGAAAAACCCCCAGATGCAGGAATATATGCTTAAAAGTAAAGAACCAGAAAGTATTGAAGCCCAGTACCAGGATAATGTTACTGCAAATATGCGTAATGTAATTAAGGAAAAAGAGGATAAAAAGCCTGTGGATACAAAGAAAATATCATATGCAGCAGTAGCAGTGATGTCAATAATGCTTCTTTTTGCAGCAGGTATTTTATACAGAAGCATTGACAGGATAAAAAGCCTTGAAAAGACACTTAATTCAGTAGAAGGATATATAAATAATAATATTGCACAGCCTGTAATGGCAGATAAAAGCACAGTATTTGAAGATGGCACAGCTTCAAAAAACAAGGAGACAAATAAAAAGAATAAAAATGTTTTATTGGAAAACAGTACAAAACCGGATAAAAGCAGCAAAACCAGTACACCAAAAAATACAGATAGTCCAGAGAGCCAGGAACCAGCAAGTACAAGCAAGCCTGTAAGTGAAAGTACATCTTCATCAGTTAAACCTTCAAAAAATAGTAAAAATACCTCTAGTAAAAAAAATAACAATTCAAAAGAAACAATTAAATATAAAGGTAAATATGAAAGTTATATTGTAAATGCAGGTGATACATTAAGCCAGATTGTGTGGAAACAGTATCATTCATTTTATTATCTGGACAAAGTGATGAAAGCAAATAATATAAAGGACTCTGATAAAATATATGAAGGAGACTGCATTATATTACCAGATTTTTCATAATCCCTTGCTTTGTACTATTTGATAAGTTATACTTATTATTTGATAAATGCTTATTTATTTTATAATATAAAAGAACAGAGGAATTGTATATGAATAGTTTTGTAGGGCGTTCACAAGATGTAGTTGTTATAAATGGACGCCGCCGTAAAATAATAATAGTTACAATAACATGTGTTGCCTGTATAATTGTGGCAGCAGGTATATTTATGCTGCTGGTAAATTCATTTTTAAATAAGCAGTACAAATCTTATAAAGTAATAGAAGAAACAAAAATAAATATAAGCACTTCTGATAAATATTTATCTTATAATGGCAAAATAATAAAATATAGCCGTGATGGCATTTCTGCCGTTGATGCGTCAGGAAATATAATATGGAATGGAAGTTATGATATGATTTCACCAGCTGTTGATATTTGTGGGAAATATGTTGTAGTAGCAGATATAGGTGCAAAATCTTTTTTTGTATACAATGAAGAAGGACAAGCAAAGGAAATAGTAACAGATTATCCAATAACCCAGGCGTGTGTTTCAATACATGGAATTGTAGCAGTGTTACTAGAGCAGGCAAATTCTAATGTTATAAATATATATGACCCATATAATATATCTGCAAGGCTGCTTGTGGAAATACCTACTAATGTTGATGAAGGATATCCTGTGTGTATAGATATATCCCCAGAGGGTACTAACCTTGTAGCATCATATGTATGTGTAACAAGTGGTAATGTCCAGAGCAGGGTGGCATTTTATGATTTTACAGATGTTGGAAAGAATACAAACTGCCTGGTAGGTGCAAAGAATTATGATGAAAGTATAATATCAGATGTAAGGTTTCTTGGAAGTGACAAGATATGTATTTTTGCTGATAATGGTTTTAGTATATGGGAAAATCCCAGGCAGCCAGGCGAAGTTTATTCAAAAACATATAAAACTAAGATAAAGAGTGCTTTCTGTAATGAAAAATATGTGGGCATGGTTTTTGAAAACAGTAATAAAGGCAAGCCATACCAGATGAAAGTTTATGATATGTCAGGCAGTAAGGTGTTAGATATGGGATTTAATAATGAATATAGTACAATAAGGATGTATGATAATAATGAAATTATATTAAATTCAACATCAGAATGTACAATTTTCCGTGTAAATGGCATTAAAAAGTTTTCATGTAATATAGATGGCAAGGTATTATATTTATTTCCAGATGGCGGAATAAACAAGTATTATCTTATTATGGAGAGTAAAATACAGAAAATAAAGATGGAAAAGCAAAAATCTTAAGGCAAAAACCACCAAAAGTGTTGACAAATGGATATTTGCATATTAAAATAAGCAAGTGTGCTTATGTTGGAAGATATTTTAAGGCAGCCAGATGTTTTATGGCTATTGAAGTTCCAGCAGTATATAATATGTGCCATGCTGTATAAGCGGGGTATTTGGTTATATGCACACATGTAAATATTTGGACAGGAGGTGAAATTAATGCCAACATTTAACCAGTTAGTCAGAAAGGGAAGGAAGGTTTCAGTTAAGAAGTCTAATTCTCCTGCACTCCAGTACACATACAACTCACTTAACAAAAAGGTTGTAGAACAGAGCTCTCCACAGAAGAGGGGTGTTTGTACTGCTGTACGTACTGCTACACCTAAAAAGCCTAACTCAGCACTTAGGAAGACAGCCAGGGTACGTCTTTCTAATGGAATGGAAGTAACAAGTTATATCCCAGGTGAGGGACACAACTTACAGGAGCATAGTGTTGTTCTTATCCGTGGAGGCAGGGTTAAAGATTTACCTGGTACAAGGTACCATATTGTACGTGGTAAGCTTGATACAGCAGGTGTTGTAAACAGGAAGCAGGCCCGTTCTAAATATGGAGCAAAGAAACCTAAGAAGTAATATTCACTAATTTGGAGAAGTGCCGGATTAATTTCACATTATATAAATGGTGCTGCAATCCAGACCTGGACTGCAGCTATTGGGTAAATTAACCTGGTGCGGACACAGAATACCGTGAGTACCGATGAATTAATAATAGTAATGTGTATAATAATACAATTATTGTTATAAGCATTGCTAAATAATGTTAAGGAGGGAAGTAACGTGCCACGTAAAGGACATATACAGAAAAGAGATGTATTAGCAGATCCTGTGTACAAGAATAAAGTTGTAACAAAGCTTATTAACAATATTATGCTTGATGGCAAAAAGGGCATTGCCCAGAAAATTGTTTATGGCGCTTTTGAAGAAATAGCAGAAAAGACTGGCAAGGATGCTGTTGAAGTATTCGAGGAGGCTATGAACAATATTATGCCACAGCTCGAAGTAAAGGCAAGACGTATTGGTGGTGCAACATACCAGGTTCCTATTGATGTAAGGCCTGACAGAAGACAGGCTTTAGCATTGCGCTGGCTTACCCTTTATTCACGTAAAAGGGGCGAGAAGACAATGAAGGAAAGGCTTGCTAATGAAATTTTAGACGCATCTAATAACACAGGTGCCGCTGTAAAGAAAAAAGAAGATATGCATAAGATGGCAGAAGCAAATAAAGCTTTCGCGCATTACCGCTGGTAATAGTTAGTTTTGTAAGGATATTTGTAACTGCAATATAAAATCAGGAGGTAAAGAGCCTTGGCTGGAAGAGAATATCCACTTGAGAGAACAAGGAATATCGGTATTATGGCGCATATTGATGCTGGTAAAACAACATTGACAGAGCGTATCCTTTATTATACCGGTGTTAATTATAAGATTGGTGATACTCATGAAGGTACTGCTGTAATGGACTGGATGGACCAGGAGCAGGAAAGGGGTATTACAATCACATCTGCGGCTACTACTTGCCACTGGACACTTGAGGACCACACAAAGCCAATGGATGGCGCTTTAGAGCACCGTATCAATATTATTGATACACCGGGACACGTTGACTTCACTGTTGAAGTTGAACGTTCACTCCGTGTACTTGATGGTGCTGTTGGTGTGTTCTGTGCCAAAGGTGGTGTTGAGCCACAGTCTGAAAATGTATGGCGCCAGGCCGACACTTATAACGTACCTAGAATGGCATTTATAAATAAGATGGATATTTTAGGTGCAAACTTTTTCGGTGCTGTTGACCAGATACGTGAAAGATTAGGTAAAAATGCAATTATCGTCCAGATTCCTATAGGAAAAGAGGACGAGTTTAAAGGAATTATTGATTTATTTGAGATGGAAGCTTACATCTATAATGATGAAAAGGGAGATGACATCTCAGTTGTAGCAATTCCTGATGATATGAAGGAGCAGGCAGAGGAGTACCATACAGAACTTGTTGAGAAAATCTGTGACCTTGATGATGACCTTATGATGGTTTATCTTGAAGGTGAAGAGCCTCCAGTAGCTGATATGAAGAAAGCTCTCCGTAAAGCTACATGTGAGTGCAGGGCAGTGCCTGTATGCTGTGGTTCTGCATATAGGAACAAGGGTGTACAGAAGCTTCTTGATGCAATTCTTGAATATATGCCTGCACCAACAGATATCCCTGATATTACAGGCGTAGATGATGAAGGTAACGAAGTAGTACGCCATTCTTCAGATGAAGAGCCTTTCTCAGCACTTGCATTTAAGATAATGGCTGACCCATTTGTTGGAAAGCTTGCATTCTTCAGGGTTTATTCAGGTACACTGAACTCAGGTTCTTATGTACTTAATGCTACAAAGAATAAGAAAGAGCGTGTAGGACGTATTTTACAGATGCATGCTAATAAGAGAGAAGAATTAGACAAGGTTTATTCAGGTGATATCGCTGCTGCTGTAGGTTTTAAGAATACAACAACAGGTGATACAATCTGTGATGAACAGCATCCAGTTATACTGGAATCTATGGAATTCCCAGAGCCAGTTATTGAGCTTGCTATTGAGCCAAAGACAAAAGACGGACAGACTAAGATGGGTGAAGCTTTAGCAAAGCTTGCTGAAGAAGACCCAACATTTAAGGCGCATACAGACCAGGAAACAGGCCAGACAATTATTGCTGGTATGGGTGAGCTGCACCTTGAAATTATTGTAGACCGTCTTCTTAGGGAATTTAAAGTAGAAGCTAATGTTGGTGCTCCACAGGTTTCTTATAAGGAAACATTTACAGAGTCTGTTGATGTAGACAGCAAATATGCTAAACAGTCTGGTGGACGTGGACAGTACGGACATTGTAAAGTTAAGTTTGAGCCTATGGACCCTAATGGTGAGGAAACATTTAAGTTTGAATCAACTGTAGTTGGCGGGGCTATTCCTAAAGAATATATACCAGCTGTTGGTGAAGGTATTGAAGAAGCTGCACAGGCAGGTGTGCTTGGAGGATATCCAGTGCTTGGTGTACATGCAACAGTATGGGATGGTTCATACCATGAAGTTGACTCAAGTGAAATGGCATTCCATATCGCAGGTTCAATGGCATTTAAAGATGCAATGAAGAAAGCAAAACCTGTATTACTTGAACCTATTATGAAGGTTGAAGTAACAATGCCAGAAGAGTACATGGGTGATGTAATTGGTGATATCAATGCACGCCGTGGACGTATTGAAGGTATGGATGACATTGGAGGAGGCAAGATTGTAAGAGGTTATGTGCCACTTGCCGAAATGTTTGGTTATTCAACAGACCTTCGTTCAAAGACACAGGGACGTGGTAACTATTCAATGTTCTTTGAGAAATATGAGCAGGTTCCAAAGTCTGTACAGGAAAAAGTGCTTGCTGCAAAGAATTCTAATTAATTTAATTATTGGAAAAGACTTGAAAAATAGTTAAATTTGCAATATAATAATGCCCATAGCGTGGTTATATGCGCAAAACGGAGAGGCATTAATTGTCTATTTATTAAAGGAGGATAATTTAAAATGGCTAAAGAAAAGTTTGAAAGAACTAAACCCCATTGTAACATTGGTACTATCGGACACGTAGACCATGGTAAGACAACTTTAACAGCTGCTATTACAAAGACACTTGCAGAGAGAGTTGCAGGAAATGCAGCAGTAGATTTTGAAAATATTGATAAAGCTCCAGAAGAGCGTGAAAGAGGTATCACAATTTCTACAGCCCATGTTGAGTATGAAACAGAAGCAAGACATTATGCCCATGTTGACTGCCCAGGCCATGCTGACTATGTAAAGAACATGATTACAGGTGCTGCACAGATGGATGGTGCTATCCTTGTTGTTGCTGCAACTGATGGTGTTATGGCACAGACAAAAGAGCATATCCTGCTTTCACGCCAGGTTAACGTTCCTTATATCGTTGTATTCCTTAACAAGTGTGATATGGTTGATGACGAGGAACTTATTGAGTTAGTAGAAATGGAAGTTTCAGAAGCACTTGAAGAGTATGGCTTTACAGACTGCCCAATTATCAAGGGTTCAGCACTTAAGGCTCTTGAAGACCCTAGTGGTGAATGGGGCGACAAGATTATGGAACTTATGTCAACAGTAGATGAGTATATTCCAAATCCAGAGCGTGATACAGATAAGCCATTCCTTATGCCAGTAGAAGATGTATTTACAATTACAGGCCGTGGTACAGTTGCTACAGGCCGTGTAGAGAGGGGTACACTTCATCTTAATGATGAACTTGAAATCCTTGGTGTTAAGGAAGAGGGTAACAAGACAGTTGTAACAGGTATTGAAATGTTCCGTAAGATGCTTGATGAAGCACAGGCTGGTGATAACATCGGTGCACTTCTCCGTGGTATCAACCGTGAGCAGATTGTACGTGGACAGGTTCTTGCTAAACCAGGTACTGTAACATGCCATAAGAAATTTACTGCACAGGTATATGTTTTAACAAAGGATGAAGGTGGACGTCATACACCATTCTTTAACAATTACCGTCCACAGTTCTATTTCAGGACAACAGACGTAACAGGTGTTTGCGAATTACCTTCAGGTACAGATATGTGTATGCCTGGTGATAATGTAGAAATGACAATTGAACTTATCCATCCTGTAGCTATGGAGCAGGGTCTTAACTTTGCTATCCGTGAAGGTGGAAGGACAGTAGGTTCAGGTAAGGTTGCTACAATCATCGAGTAATCTTTAGATTAGAGCCAAATAAGTAAAATAAGCACCGCAATCCTTTGAGAAATCAAGGGGTTGCGGTTTTTTAATGTCTAAAAATAATAGCCAACAAAAGGAAAAGCCACTTGCCGGAATTTTATTGTGAATGGCTTGTGGCTCTAAAATGGCTCTAAAAATAAATTAAAAATAGGGAGTCCGCTCGTGACTCCCTTTGCTTAATTACAATAAATCCTTTGGCACACGTCCAAAGAAGAATTGTAATAGTATTTTATGTTGAAGAAGAAAAATTATGTATAGATAAAAATAAAGGGAACTCGCTCGTAGTTCCCTTGTTTGAAATACTATACTAGCGTTCCACTCGTGAACACTTTTCTTGTATCCTTATACTAGCATGAAAATCTAAATTTGTCTACATTTCTTTTTGAGATTTTTCTAAAAAATCTGCTAAATTTTGAATATCTGAAAATTGGTAGGTATCAAGCAATTCTTGGAATTTATCAAGTTGTTGTTGTTTTGAATCCAAATCGGTTTGTAGTAAGGTGCGATTGTTTTTCAGCTTTTCAATGTATTGTAGTTTATCGTCATACATATTTTGCAATGTCTGATAATGGTGGTTTATGCCAAGCGATAAAGAAATAGCTTTGTCAACAGCTTTCATTTCATCAGCAGAAAGGTCGGTAATATAATCGCTAAGTCTTGCTTTGCTTACGCATGTAATATTTCCCAGAAGAACATTTCCGTCAAGTATGAGTTTGCCGGAGGAATCTTTTTTCTCCGCAATCGGTACAACAATAGGAAGTGTAGAGGTGGTATGCGTTATAGGTGCAACCAGTGTATTAGGAGATGTTCTGTTAGCTGAATTATATTGGAGAACCACACAAGGTCGCTCTTTGCATTCCTCACTGCCAATGCCAACGCCTAAGTTGCAACGGTATACTTGTCCTCTATATACGATACGATTTTTAGCAGAGGTCGCAATAGCGTTTAGGTATAGTTTGTTTTTGAACCATTCAAGATATTGTTGGGTTTTCGTAAGGTCAATATTCATGCAAATCTCCTTTGTTTTTTGCAAAAAGTATTTGGATTGAGTGTATATCGATCAGATGTATTCGTCAATCGGCACATTAAATAATTTCAAAGTATCTTCTAGCCACATATCATATTCTTCTTTATCCATTTTACCGGAAATTAATGCTTGATTTACTTTGTTCCAGTCGGGAATAAAGGTTGCAATCTGTGCATTGGGTATATCTAATGTCAAATGGGCAGTTAGTTGATTATCCTCTTGTGAATAGGTTGTGTTTCCTTTTATTTGCAATCCCCTACGGTCTAAATCTATCAGAATAGAAAAAAAATCAGCAAAAGTATTTACAGTAGCAGTTTTATTTGAAGTAATCTTTATTTCCAGTAAATCATTTAAAGTAATTCCAAGTGTATCACAAAATTTCAGTATTGTTTCGACTGGTGGTTCACTATATCCATTTTCGTAATTAGAATATGAGGAATTAGTCAAAGAAAGTCTTGAAGACATATCACGTTGGTTAATTCCTGCGTTAGTTCGCGCTTGTTTCATTCGCTTTCCAATCTCAAAATATTCGCCTAATCTCATGCCACAACCTCCTTTTAGAATAATGTAACATATATACATACAAAAATCAATGTATATATTACAAGAAATCTAATAATTGATATTGACAAACTAGAAATAATGTAATATATTTGATTTACAAGAAAACTTGTAATAATACAAGAAATGAAAGAGAGGTAAATTTATTGAAACAAAATCACATGATGACAGCGGAAGATGTAGCAAAAGAATTAGGAGTATCTAAAGGTCATGCTTACAAGCTGATAAGGGAACTTAATGGAGAATTGAAAAAGGCTGGTTATCTTGTGATAGCCGGGAAAGTGCCAAAAGCATTTTGGGAAACAAAGTTTTACGGTTACAATCAGCCGAACCAAACCGCATGAAAGGGGGATAAGGAATGTCTGCTTCAAGAGATGAAAAGACCGGGAAA
>VSNJ01000149.1 GCA_009774235.1 Lachnospiraceae bacterium | reverse complement strand
ATTATATTACTGGTTTTTTCACTGTTCTTTTTATTTCCAGTAATATGGATGTTAGCAAATTCATTTAAGCCAGATGCCGCAATTACAGCAGATATGGATTCTTTAAAGGCATTTGTACCACCAGCGCTTAATGGCAGTTTTTTTGAAAATTATATTTCTATCTTAACAAATACAAGTTTTATCAGGTATATGTGTAATACATTGTTTTATGCTGCTGTACTTATTGTGTTGGGAATTGTTGTAAACGGGCTTGCAGGATATGCGCTTGCAAAGATAAATTTCCCATTCAGGGAACGTTGGTTAATGGTTATTATGCTTCTTATGATTGTGCCAATGGAAACAGTAATTACAATACATTTTCTTATTATTGCAAAGCTTGGGCTTTTAAATACTATTATAGGATATATCCTGCCTATGATTGTAAATCCTTTTAACATATTTTTGTTCCGCCAGGTATTTGTAAGCCTGCCAGATGATGTGTATGAGGCTGCACAGCTTGACCATTGTGGGGCATTAAAATATTTCTTTACAATGGTTTTGCCAATGTCAAAAAGTGTGGTTGCAACGGTAAGTGTTTTTACATTTCTTAATGTATGGAATGATTATTTGTGGCCTTCACTGGTATTTACATCTGGCGATTTACTTACTGCACAGATTGGGTTAAATGCGATTACATCAAATGATAATACAACAACAGGCCAGACACTGGCTGTTATTACAATGGTTACTATTCCAGTTATTATTATATATTCATTCTTTTCAAAACAGATTGTAGAAGGTGTAGTTTCAACAGGTTCAAAGGAGGGCTGATTATGAGTTTTATTGAGTTAAAGAATATTTGTAAAAAATATAAAGGAAATGATAGAAATTCAGTTACAGATTTTAACTTGCAGGTTGAGGAAAAGGAATTTATCGCTTTTGTTGGACCGTCTGGATGTGGAAAATCAACAACATTGCGTATGATTGCTGGGTTTGAGGATATTACATCAGGGGATTTGTTTATTGGCGGTGTACGCATGAATGAAATTGCGCCTGCTGGCAGGGGGATTGCCATGGTATTCCAGAATTATGCACTTTATCCACATATGACTGTAGAGAAAAATATTTCATATGGGCTTAAAAATATGAAAGTACCAGCAGAGGAGATTAAGAAAAAGGTAGACTGGGCTGTTAAAATACTTGGGCTTGAGGAGTACCGTTACAGAAAGCCAAAGAATTTATCAGGAGGACAGAGACAGAGGGTTGCTCTTGGAAGGGCTATAGTAAAAGATAAGAAATTATTTTTAATGGATGAGCCGCTTTCTAACCTTGATGCGAAGCTGAGGGTAAGCATGAGAAACGAAATAAGTAAGCTCCACCGCAACCTTGGAAGCACTACTATTTATGTTACACATGACCAGGTGGAAGCAATGACTATGGCAGACAGGATTGTTATTATGAAGGATGGTATAATACAACAGGCAGGAAAGCCTATGGAATTGTATGAGCATCCTGTAAATAAATTTGTAGCAGGGTTTATTGGTTCACCACAAATGAATTTTTATAATGTTAAAATACAAAATGGAAATATTGTATTTTCAGATGGAAATAAAATAAAACTTCCAGATGGGACAGATGAGAGGCTTAAAGGCCGTAGCAGTGTTATTATGGGGATACGTGGTGAAGATATTAAGTTTGATTTATCTAATATAGAGCTTTATAATGGAAACGTACAAAAAGCAGTTATCGAAAATGCAGAAATTATGGGAAATGAAAATAACCTGTATTTTGACTTTGGCGGAATTAGCAGTGTTGCCAGAGTTTCTAAATATGAAACCAGCCAGCCTGGAGATGAAGCAGAGTTTGTATTTATGCCACATAAAATGCATTTCTTTGATATAGATACAGAGGAAGCAGTAATATAAATATAGCTAAGAGAGGGATAATAAAATTATGGATATTCTGGAAAAGGCAAGACAGTATGAAGATATAAACCGTGTTTCTGAAAAGGTAAGACCTTTATTTCATGTGACACCTCCAGTTGGATGGGTGAATGACCCCAATGGTTTTTCTGTATACCAGGGAAAAGTACATTTATTTTACCAGTACCATCCATATAGTACTGGATGGGGTCCGATGCACTGGGGACACCAGGTAACAGAAGATTTTGTGCGATGGCATGAGTGCCCTGCAGCCCTTGCTCCAGATAAAAGCTATGACAGTGAAGGGTGCTTTTCAGGAAGTGGAATTGAAACAGATGAGGGGCATGTGCTGGTTTATACAGGTGTTACAAAGGAAAAAGATGGCAAAGGTAATATACAGAACCAGTGTATTGCTATTGGTGATGGGATAAATTATAAAAAAATACCAGCTAATCCTGTTATTTCAGGAGATATGCTTCCAGAAGGGTTTAGCCGTGAGGATTTCAGGGACCCTAAAATCTGGAAAGAGGATGGTATTTATTATATTGTTGCAGGAAACCGTGATGGTAACAGGGAAGGGCAGGTTGTATTGTTTGCCAGTGAAGATTTGTATAACTGGAATTATAAAGGGGTTTTGGCACATAGCAGAGGCAATGTTGGGAGTATGTGGGAATGTCCAGATTTTTTTGGACTTGATGGAAAACATGTCTTAATATGTTCGCCACAGGATATGGAAGCAAAAGGGTATGAGTTCCACAGTGGAAATAATTCAGTTTACTATTTGGGGAATTATGATAAGGAAAGTATGACATTCTCTAGTACAGGTCCGTTTGCGCTGGATTATGGGCTGGACTTTTATGCACCACAGACTACACTTATGCCAGATGGAAGGCGTATAATGGTTGCCTGGATGCAGTCATGGGACAGTATTTTTGCCCCTGCAAGCCACAAATGGCATGGAATAATGACATTTCCACGTGAACTGGACATAGAAAATAACAGGTTAATACAAAGACCAGCCCGTGAACTTGAAAATTACTACACAAATAAAGTTATTTACAAAGATGAAGTAGTGGAAGGCAGCAGGTACTTTGATGGTATTTGTGGAAGGGCAATGGACTTGGCTGTTGAAATTAACCCAGGTACATTCCATGAATTTATAATTGACCTGGCAAGGAATGAGAAATATTATACACGCATAGTTTTTAACAAAGATAAAGACATTATAGAAACTGACCGTACTTTTTCTGGAATGGTAAGAGATGTTGCATGTATCAGAAGAGCCAGGGCAGGGTATAAAGATGGTACAATTAAGCTGCGTTTTATTATGGATTATAATTCAGTTGAATTGTTTGTAAATAATGGTGAAACAGTGCTTAGTACAGTTATTTATACACCACTGGAAGCACAAGGGGTTTTATTTACATGTGATGGGAGAATAACTGTTAATATTGAAAAATATGATATTGTGGTGTAACAGATGTGTTTACAATGAAAGGAGCATGAAATGGATGTTGTTGCATTAGGTGAATTGTTAATTGATTTTACGTTTAGTGGTACAAGCGGGCAGGGTAACAGGATGTATGAAGCTAATCCAGGCGGGGCACCATGTAATGTTCTTTCCATGCTCCAGAAACTAGGACATTCTACTGCATTTATTGGAAAAGTTGGAAAAGATTCTTTTGGAAGGTTATTAGAAAATGCAGTTAAAGAACAAGGTATAAACACTGATGGCCTGGTGTATGACGGAACAGTCCCAACTACGCTTGCTTTTGTATATACAGGCAGTGGCGGGGAAAGAGATTTTTCATTTTACAGAAATCCTGGGGCAGATATGATGCTTAAACAGGAAGAAATAGATGAAGAACTTATAAAACAGGCAAAAATATTCCATTTTGGAAGTCTTTCCATGACTTCTGGCAGTGCATGCAGGGCAACAGAATATGCTGTTGGTACCGCAAAAAAGAATAATGTACTTGTATCATTTGACCCTAACTTGCGTCCACCCCTTTGGGATAACCTGGATAAGGCAAAGGAAAAAATGAAATACGGTTTTTCACAGTGTGATATTTTAAAAATATCAGATAATGAAATAGAGTTTATAACAGGGATGGATGACATTGACAAAGGTGTGATAGAAATTATAAAGCAGTATCATATTCCTTTTGTATGTGCTACGATGGGCAGGGATGGCAGCAAGGTTTTTTATAATGGCAGTGTTATAAACGGAAAGCCATTTCATTCAGACAGGACAGTTGAAACAACAGGGGCAGGGGATACATTTTGTGGATGTATGCTTCATTTTATACTTCAATATGGTATAGATGGCTTTACACCAGTAATTCTTAAAGATATGTTGTCATATGCCAATGCTGCAGCATGTCTGGTTACTACCAGAAAAGGGGCACTACGGGTAATGCCTTCTATATCAGAAATAGAAAATTTCATGAAATGTGGCCATATATAAGGAACAAATTCCTGAATAATTAATACCATTTTGGAGATATTTTAATATAAACATTATGTATAAATAAAATAAAATTTAACTGTAATATACAAAAGAGCCAGAATTTAACTGGCTTTTTTGTTTTTTATATTATTAAAAGCTGCAGGAAAGAGGTTAATTATGTGGGGAATGCTTATTTCAGTAATATCAGGTATTTTAATGAGTGTACAAGGAGTATTTAATTCAGAAGTAACAAAGCAGACAGGTGTATGGATTGCTGCTGCATTTGTGCAGGTTACAGCTTTTATTGTATGTATGGCGGCATGGTTTGTAACAGGCAGGGAAAGCGGTTTTGGTGAAGTGGTCCTGGCAAGGCCTGTTTATCTTTTATCTGGGGGAATAATAGGTGCATTTATAACATATACCGTAATTATTGGAATGAATACGCTTGGACCTGCACAATCAGTAATTTTTATAATAACTGCACAAATTATTTCGGCATACCTTATTGAGCTTCTTGGGCTGTTTGGCGTAGAAAAAAGCCAGTTCCACTGGACAAAACTTCTAGGTGTTATATTAATGGCAGCAGGAATTATTATTTTTAAATGGAAAGATTTAAGGCAGTAATGCCTGTACAGCATATGTTGTAATAAAGTTTAATTAAATTGTAATAAATTTGTTGATTGTACCTATTGTAATAATTTTTTATATTGGTTATTATGGTTAATAGTTACAGCTTATAACCAAGATGGCATAACCTTTCATATATTTTTATGAAGGGGGTTCTCTATGGGAAAAAATAAAATGGCAGTAATTGCCATTTGTCTTGTATTTATAGTATTTTCGGGTATTTTCTATATCAAGCCAGGTGTGGATGGAACAAGTACCAGTATTACCAGCAGTACAGAAGCAGAAAGCACCAGTATGCCAGAAAGTGGCAGCATTAAAGGGAAACAGGCAGAGAGTACACATATGCCGCCAGATATAATTGCAGTATATATTTGTGGTGCAGTGAAAAATCCAGGGGTATACAGCCTGGAAAACGGGCAGAGATTATGTGATGCTGTAAACGCTGCTGGAGGTTTTAAGAAAACGGCAGCACGTTTATCTGTAAATCTTGCAAGGCTTCTTAGTGATGGTGAGCAGGTAATTATACCAACAAAGAAACAGATGGCTTCATATAACAAGACATACAAAGGAAGTAGTGCAGGGGCAGGGGATACTGCCAGCACAAATACAGACGGGCTTGTAAATATAAATACTGCATCAAGGGAAGAACTAATGTCACTTCCTGGCATTGGTGCCAGTAAGGCGGATGCAGTTATAGAGTACCGTTTATCAAATAGTTTTAAGACTATTGAAGACATAAAAAATGTTACTGGTATTAAAGATGGTGTGTTTAACCAGATAAAGAACCAGATTACTGTATAAATGGAAGGATGGAATTATAATGGCTAGGAAAGTCTTAGTGGTTGATGATGAGAAATTAATTGTTAAAGGAATCCGTTTCAGCCTTGAGCAGGATGGAATGGAGGTTGACTGTGCGTATGACGGGCAGGAGGCGTTAGATTTCATTAATAATAATAAATATGATGTTATTCTTCTTGATATAATGCTTCCAAAGCTTAATGGTTTTGAAGTGTGCCAGCAGATACGTGAATTTTCCAATGTACCCATTATAATGCTTACTGCTAAAGGTGATGATATGGATAAAATCCTTGGTCTTGAATATGGGGCAGATGATTATATTACAAAACCATTTAATATCCTGGAAGTAAAGGCAAGGATTAAGGCAATTATAAGAAGAAGCAGCCAGGCGGAAACAAAAGAGCCACAGAAAGTATATTCATATGGTGGTTTAAGGATTGATATAGACAGCAGGAGAGGATATATAAATGATATAGAAGTAAACCTTACTGCAAAAGAATTTGACCTGCTTGAACTTCTTATGCTTCATCCTAATAAAGTTTATGGGCGTGAGGAACTGCTTAATACTGTGTGGGGCTATGATTACCCTGGTGATGTAAGGACTGTGGATGTACATATCCGCCGTTTAAGGGAGAAGATTGAGGAATCTCCAAGTAATCCTTCTTACATCCATACTAAATGGGGTGTTGGTTATTATTTCCAGAAATAATTTATTATTTTATCTGGTATAATGGAGGAAGCATTTTGAAAAATGTATGGAATAACCTGCTATATAACCTTAAAAGCATGCGTGTCCAGGTCTTTGGAATTCTGTTATGTGTAGGCCTTATACCTATAGTGTTTTTATTTAGTGTAATTACTAATACATATGATACACAGATGGTTTCACAAAGGACTGATGAGCTGTATTCATATGGTACAGTTATTTCTAACCTTGTTGTGTCATCAGGATATCTTTCTGGCCATAATTCTGCAGAACTTGACAGTGAAACAGAAGAAATAGCTAATATTTACCAAGGACGTATAATAATTGTTGACAAAGATTTAAAGATTTTAAAAGATACTTATGGGCTTGAAGAGGGAAAGACCCTGATTTCCACGGAAGTTGTAAAGTGTTTTAGCGGGGGCAGTGGTAAAAGGTATGTAAACAGCCTGGGAGATTACAGACAGCTTACAATGCCTATAACTGACCCCCAGCTTAATGAAGTTTGTGGTGTAATTGTAATAAGCTATTCCACCAAGAATTTAGGGCTGGTTACACATGAAGTATCTAACAGGATATTGTTCCTGTTGCTTGGTATTGCACTTATTATAGTAATATTGTCATTTATATTTTCTCTGTTTATTGCGTCTTCACTTAATAAGGTGACAGAATCAATTAACGATATATCTAAAGGTGATATGGATACAAAGCTTGAAATGCATGGTTATACAGAGCTTGTAAAGATTTCAGAATCATTTAACCAGATGACAGAAGTTATCAGGAAACAGGAAAATTCAAGGCAGGAGTTTGTTTCAAATGTATCACATGAGTTAAAAACCCCGCTTGCGTCTATGAAGGTACTTTCAGACTCCCTTTTATCCCAGGAGGGTATGCCAGAAGAGATATACAGGGAATTTCTTGGAGATATAACTACTGAGATTGAGAGAATGACACAGATAATAAATGACTTGCTCTCAATGGTTAAGATGGATAAGAACAGTGCGAATATGCAGGTTGCCAATATAAGTATTAATGAACTGCTTGAACAGCTTCTTAAACGCTTAAGGCCTATTGCGGCAAAACGCAATATAGAGCTGGTATTTGAAAGTTACAGGCCTGTTATGGCAGATGTTGATGAAGTTAAGATATCAATAGCGTTAAACAATATTATAGAAAATGCAATTAAATATAATTATGATGATGGATGGGTCAGGGTTACATTAAATGCCGACCATAAGTTTTTCTTTGTGACTATACAAGATTCCGGTGTTGGTATTCCAGAGGACGTACAAGATAATGTATTTGAGAGGTTTTACAGGGTTGATAAGGCAAGGTCAAGGGAAACTGGTGGTACAGGGCTTGGTTTGTCACTTACAAGAAATGCAGTTCTTTTACACAGGGGTTCTATAAAGCTTTACAGTAAAGAGAAAGAAGGGACTACATTTACTGTAAGGATACCACTTAATTATATACCTTAGGAAGCGTCTGGAATTGCCAGAGCAATATTATTCTAATAAAAGGAGCTGTTCTTAAATGAAAATACGTGCATTTTGGTTTACATGCCTTCTGGCAGCAGGGTTTATATTGTGTACAGGATGCCAGAAGAACAGTGATGAGGATTACAAAGGATATTATATATTCGGGCTTGATGCTAATGAAACAAAGGTTGCTTATGAAAAGTACACTCCTGTGTCAAAAAATACAGAGGAACTTGTAGAAGAATTTTTAAATAAGATGTCAGATAAACCAGAAGATGTTTATATGAAAAAGGCGGTGCCAGATGATGTTACTATAGATAATTATGTAATATCAGAAGAAGGAAGCCTTTCAATTTACTTTAATTCTTCATATGGCAATTATACAGGAGTGCCAGAAATTTTAAGGCGGGCTGCTATTGTAAAGACACTTTGCCAGGTTCCAGGTGTAGAGGATGTGCAGTTTTATGTTGCTGGACAGCCTCTTACTACTTCTAATATGGAGGCAGTAGGTATTATGACAGCCAGCCAGTTTATTGATAATACAGGTGGTGAAACAAGTTATAAGCAGAATGCTACCCTTAATATGTATTTTTCTGATTATAAAGGGACAGCACTTGTTGAGGTTCCTGTAGAAATAACTTATGATGCTACAATTCCTTTAGAACAGCTTGCTATTGAACAGCTTATGAAAGGACCTTATTCTATAGAGGGTATAAATAAAAAAAGTGTGCTTCCTACAATACCTGCTGGTACAAGGCTTAATAATGTTACAGTAAAGGAAAATACTTGTTATGTGGATTTTTCATCTGATTTTTTAAATAAACGTAAGTCAGTTACTTCTGATGTTGCAATATATTCTGTTGTAAATACACTTGTTGAACTTCCCGCAATTAATAAAGTCCAGTTCAGCATTGATGGCGGACAGGTTCTTGAATATAGTGATTCTGTTGGCTTTGGTGAGCCATTTGAAAGAAATCTTGACCTTGTGGTTTCAAGAGTGTCTGTTATGGAGTAATAAATGTTAAAGATTTCTGTCTGGAAGGAGGGGGTTAAATAAAAAGACCAGCATTATGGATTTTTGCTGCACTTGTTGTATTATTTTGCATATACAGGTATTTCTTTAGTGATATAGATGATGACAGGTATTATGTAATGGATGGGGATTTTGATAAAAAGGCGGAGGCATATATAACAGGGACAGTATATAATTATGAAGAAAAAGAGAATAGTTATGCAGTATATCTGAAAGATATATATGTATTGTTTAAAGATAACGAAAAAGGATATAATTTATCCAGGCTGCTTGTATATATAAAAGAAGAGCCATTTTTTAAAATGGGCAGCAGGTTAAAAATTTGTGGATATATATATAAATTTGATACACCTTCAAATCCTGGACAATTTAACCAGAAACAATATTTTAAAGAAAAGAATATTTATTATATGGCATATGCGGAAACTGTTGTACAAGATGATGCTGGATACAGTCCATTTTTAGAGAAACTGCATAAATTTAGGAAAAGTCTTGAAGATGTGTATAGCATGGCATTGCCTGGAAAAGAATGTGGAATTATATCTGCAATGGTGCTTGGCAGTAAAACACTTCTTGACATGGATATGCGGAGCCTTTACCAGCAAAGTGGCATAGGACATCTTCTTGCAATAAGTGGTCTTCATATTTCTATAATTTGTATAGCTGTGTATAAATTTATAAGGGCTTTGCTTATACTAT
>VSNJ01000148.1 GCA_009774235.1 Lachnospiraceae bacterium | reverse complement strand
TTCATATATATATGTTACATTTATACTAAAAAAATATAAATTAATTAAATATTTTGTTGAAAATACTTATATCTTGTAATAATATTTAGATAAATTTTATAATTATGTTTGTAAAAGGGATGTTTGTTTATGTATATAATTAAAAAGAAAGAAACTAATGCAAAAAAGCATGAAGAGGAAAAATATAATTTTATTAAGGAACAGATACGTCCACAAAGAAAAAGACGTGTAATAAGGTTTTTTGGGAAAATTCTGGAATCTGTAGTGTTTGCAGTGATATTTGGGGGTGTTGCAGGTATTGTTTTCTGGAATGTTAATAATAAATTAGGCAGCAGTGCATCTTCAGCAGACAGAAATATTCCGCCTGTAAAGTCTTATATTTCTACTGCTGTCCCAGAAAGTACAAATGTGCCAGAAACGGGCAGCAGCAATGAGGTTTCTAAAGGTGATATGGCAGTAATAGAAGAGCATAACAGAGTGGCCAAAAAACTCTCATCTATTGGTGATGCTTTTTCAGAATCTCTTGTGCGTGTTATTAATAAAAATAAAAAGTCCGCATGGTACCAGTACAGCAGTAGTTCCAATGCAGATATAAGTGGTATGTTTATAAAAGAAACAAGCAGGTATTATTATATACTTGCTTCTGAAAGTGCTCTTGTACCAGAGGCTGTTGCTATTGAATTTGATGATGGTGAAACTGTTGATGCGGAATATCTTTCAGGTGACAGCAATATTGGCCTGTCAGTAATAATTATTGCTAAAAAGGATGTCAGTGGCCAGAGGAGAAGGAAAATTGTAATTCCTCAGTTTGGAAGTACAATGAGTATTCCAACAGGTTCTAATATAATAGTTACAGGTGCGCCAAATGGAATAATATATTCTGTAATGACAGGTAATATTATAAAGCCTGATATTGATATGCCTGTAACAGATAACCTGGTTTCTGTTTTTGCAACAAATATATTGTATACAGAAGGATGTAATGGTGTAGTCCTTAATACTAAAGGAAGGGTTATAGGGTTTATTACAAGTCCATGTGAAGGGGTAACAGGAAGGAATGGGATAGGGTTTATAGGAATATCAAGTATACTTGACATTATTAATAGTATGGTGTTAGAAGAAGAAATCCCATATTTTGGAATAGAAGGCCACGACGTGGATGCCAAAACTGCACTGGCACATAAATTAGAAGAGGGTATCTATATTACTTCTGTATACCCAGATTCCCCAGCATATTTAGGGGGAATGAGGGTAGCAGATGTTATTACACAAGTTGGCAGTGAAGAGGTTTTTTCATTGTCAGTCTTCCATAATATATTAAAGAAACATAATAAAGGCGATACTATAACAGTAACAGTTCTTAGGAAGTCTTCTGATAAGAATAACCACCATAAGAAAATAGAAGTAGTTTTAGGTTAAGTTTCTTAATGGCTTACATTATCATCCTTGATTATCTGTACAAGTTTATGACGGAATGCTTTTTCTGGAATGTTTTCATCATGGAAAATAAGGCGGTTAAAGTCAAATTGTGTGTCACAAATCATGTCATGTGTAAATATTTCAGGTTCTTTTCTGCTTGTTGCAGGCCAGAATATACATGTACAGCCATCTGAAACGCCAGGCGCTATATTGTTATCCTGGGCAAAGTTTTCTGAAAAACAGCGGTCGGCCATGTATACATGTGAATAACTTCCGATAACTTTGGCAAGCCTTGTTCCATTTACGTAAAATGTGTTCATATCATATCCGTCTTTGAAATTGTTTTCTGTATAAAATCCGTCACTTGCATTGTTTCTCTGCATTATAACTATTATAGGCAGTGTCCTTGCAGGGTTTTTAATAAATTCTTTTATTTTATTGTATTCTTCCTGGTTTGTAATAAACTGTGCCATACAACTTAAACGGTAAATATCAACAAGACCAGTTTTATTGGCGAGGTCATTTATAAATGATGGTTTGCAGAATGTAGAACGTTGTGTCATGCCTCTTGGCATATCACGTGATGTCATATGGTAAAAGTAGAGTTTCTGGTCTTCTAGTAAAGCTATTGAGGAATGTACATGCCACATAGTGCCTGCGGATTTGCTGTCAATGTAATTTATCTTCATGCTGTATAGCATTTCTTCTGGTTTATATACTATTTTCAGGTTGTATCCAGGAAGTTTGTTATAATATGATGATATTTCCTCTGGCATATCTTCAAATACAGGGTTTAGTTTAAAACGTACCCATCTGTAAAGTATAAGTGCAGAACTGTTAAACTCTGACTTAAACAACCGTGTTTCTTTGTGCATAAGAGGGAGTTCAAGGTGGAATAATATATTTGATTCAAGACGTGCAAAAGTAGTTCTCTGGTAGGTATGTTCATCAAACTGGGTTTCTATATGCTGGCAGGCTTCTTCTATTTCAGGGTTATGCACAATGCGGCTGTTAAGAAGTTTTATAATAAGATTATAGTCCACATGTGGGTGGTCAAGTGCCAGCAGGCTGCGAATAAGTTTACGTCTTGAACATTTAAAAAATTGTTTGGCAATTTTTTTATTATTATTAAATATCTCTAGTATGTCTGGATGGAGTTTTTCTGAGGCATCAATTTTAATCCTGAATTTGCTTTTCAGCATAAGTTCCCAGTTGCCTGTTTTATAATGGTTGTATGAGAGCTGGTCGAAAAGCTGTACAAGGGTCCAGTCACTTAATTCAAGGTTGGCAAGTATGCAGTTAAGCATGCGTGACAGTTCTTCACTTCCTTTCCAGAACTGGTCATCAGAAAGCAGGCTTTTATAACGCATATCATGTTCTATTTCATGCCATCCTTCAAAAAATACAGTGCGGAACTGGATTTCAAATGTTGTATCAATAGGAAGTGTCCAGTGTTTCTTTTTATACAGTTTAAAGTATTCTGCTGGGAACCTGAACACGCCATTTATTTTTGTTGCCCTGAACTCATCAGAATTAAATGTGTTACGTGACCATGTATCAACCATCTGGAATGTACTTTCCATAATATCCCTGCATATACTTAAATCATCATAATAGTATAATACTACACGCAGCCCAAGAAGGTCCTGCATCTTTTTAGGATTACCCACAGAGCCATATTTGCCACGTTTAAGTTTTGATGCAATTGAGCCTGGTGATTTGACACGGGAAAATATACGGAAATACATTCCGCATGAATTAAGTATTTCTGTGATTGCATCAGTTATATGTCCGCATAGTTCAGATAATTTTTCAAAATCTATTTCACGTTCAATAAAAGTTGCAAGCTCTTCTTTTGTAATATTATCTATATTATCCATTTCCAGCTCCTTTTTGTAATATTTTTACAATTATACAATGTCTATGGATAATAATTGTATCATAATAAAATAAAATATGGAATACGTTATATTTGTTTTTCATGTCCATTTCATAAAATTTCATATAATAATTTTTATTTATCCTTTTCTGGCAGCTGTCATAGGAAACTGTCTGTTCCCACAAAAACGGATAATAGAAATTATTGGAATTTATGAAATGGACGTGAAAAATTAAGTGGATGTGTTGTTTTTTTTACAGTTTTGTTGTAACATAAAGAATGTTATCCTGTTTATGGGGTTAATAAGAAATTTGCAATAGAGGAATTAGATTATGAAAGAAGCAGAATTTGATATAAGGCTTACAGCAGCTGAACTTTATGTATTTTCAATGCACCATACGTATTCGGCTATATCGGGGATAGCTGGGCTTGTCATCAGTTTTGGCAGTCTTGCCATATGTGCTATAAGGTATAAGTATCTTGACAAAACAACAATAATGGCACTTATAATAATAGGCCTGTTATTTACAGTTGTCCAGCCATTTATGTTGTATTGGAAAGCAAAGGTACAGGTAAAGAGGAATGAAAGTATTAATAATGTCTTGCATTACAGGCTTTCAGAAGAAGGAATAGAAATTTCACAAGACGGGCAGCAGGCATTTGTGAAATGGTATGAAGTAAGGAAAAAGAAACTGGCCAGAAATGCAATGTATCTTTATATGTCACCAGTAAGGGCATTTATCTTTCCTAAAAGCCAGTGTGGGGGACAGTTTGATACAGCCCTGGCTATTGTAAATGATATGATGGACAAGTATAAGGATTATGAACCAGAAGAAGAGGATAATATAAAAGAAGAGGAAAGTGTTTCTGGGGCAGACAGGAAAGAGGATTAGGATGTTATGGAAGACCAGGTTATAGAAAGTTTTTGTGAAAAGGATACATTTGAAGCAGGCAGAAGGCTTGGTGAGGCCTGCCATCCGGGTGATATTATACTTCTTGATGGTGACCTTGGCGCAGGTAAGACTGTTTTTGCAAAAGGGCTTGGACAGGGGCTTGGTATAGAAGAAACTATAAGCAGCCCTACTTTTACTATAGTCCAGGTTTATGATACCGGGCGTATTCCATTATACCATTTTGATGTATACAGGATTGCAGGAATAGAAGAGATGGACGATATAGGATATGAGGATTATTTTTTTGGTGATGGTGTATGTCTTGTAGAATGGGCAGGGCTGGTTAAGGAGATTATACCAGAGGGATGTATAAAAGTAACCATTGAGAAGGATTTGCAGAAAGGTTTTGATTACAGGCATATAGATATAGGAGGCTGGTAAAGTGCAATGAAGGTATTAGCAATAGACAGTTCAGGAGTAACTGCATCTGTGGCAGTAGCAGATGATAATAATATTATATCAGAATTTACGGTGAATAACAGACAGACACATTCGCAGACATTGCTGCCAATGCTTGACAAAGCTGTACAGATGTCAGAAATTCCGCTTGAGGATATTGACGCAATAGCTGTTGCATCAGGTCCTGGCTCATTTACAGGGTTAAGGATAGGTTCAGCAACAGCAAAGGGGCTTGGGCTTGCATTAAAGAAACCAGTTATACCTGTTCCAACACTTGACGGGCTTGCATACCGTGCAGCATGTTATAATGGCATAATATGCCCGCTTATGGATGCAAGAAGAAACCAGGTATATACTGCAGCATACCATATGGATAATGGAAAGCTTGTTAATATAATAGAACAGAAGGCAGTTAATATAAGTGATATTTTGCTGGAACTGGAACAAGCTGGCGGAGAAGTGCTTTTCCTTGGTGATGGTGTGGATGTATATAAGGATGTTATACAGGATAAAATGGGGATAAAGTATTTATTTGCACCTTGCCATATGGTAAAACAGAGTGCTGCTTCTGTTGCCGCTCTTGGAATTATATATTATGGTGAGGGAAAGTACGTAAGTGCAGCAGAGTACAGGCCTTTTTATCTACGTAAGCCACAGGCTGAACGTGAACGTGAAGAGCGTCTGGTAAAGGGCAAGGCGTAATTATGGATGTTTATAAAAATATAGAAAATGTGTGTATACGCAGTATGCGCCAGGAAGATTTAGATGAAGTAATTGCTATGGAAAGTCTTTTTTTTGGTGCACATCCAGACCTTACAGCTTATAAGAAAGCATGTTTAAGGACAGGGAATATTTATATGGTTGCAGAAATTAATGGATGTATCATTGCGTATTGTACAATTATAACATCTTATGAAACAGCAGATTTATGTAATATTGCTGTAAAAAAAGAATACAGGCGCTGCCATATTGCCAGCAGGCTTTTAGAAGAGAGTATTTTACGTTGTATAAGCCTTAAGACAGAAGGGGTTTTGCTTGAAGCCAGGGAAGACAACCTTCCTGCATTAGATTTTTATAAAAAAATGGGTTTTAAGGAAATTGGAAGAAGAAAAGCTTATTATTCAAACCCATATGCAGATGCAATAGTTATGGAAAAAAAGCTGGTACTTAATGCTAATAGGGATTGATTTTTTAAAATATGTGTACTAAAATGCATAATCTGCCTGCCATGCATTTCCACTATACAAATATACATAAAACATATATTATATACCATATCATAAGTTTAAAAAAAAACTTGTTCTGGATAAGGTAAACGCCAGGTACAGATTATTTCTCTGTTATCTTAAATAATTTATGTATAAACTAAGGAGGAACTGCCATGAATAAAAGGATATTTTGTAATGTATGTGGAAGACAGCTCCATATGGAAAATAATATACTATTAGAGGATGCATTTGAGGCAAGGAAGCAGTGGGGGTATTTTTCAAAAAAAGATACTACCCTCCATTCTTTTGTAATTTGTGAAGAATGTTATGATAAAATGGTAGAAAAATTTGCAATACCTCCTGAGGTTATAGATGTGACAGAGTTATAATTTATTGCTGGTATTGCCAGCATTAAGAAATGGGGAAATATATGTTAGATTTATGTTTGCTTGGAACAAGTGGAATGATGCCACTGCCAGGCCGCTGGCTTACTGCCCTTATGGCAAGGCTTGGCGGCAGCAGTCTTCTGGTTGACTGTGGGGAAGGTACACAGATTGCAATCCGTGAAAAAGGCTGGAGTGTTAATCCTATAGATACAATATGTTTTACACATTACCATGGCGACCATATAAGCGGGCTGCCAGGTCTTTTGCTGTCTATGGGTAATTCTGAACGTACAGCTCCTGTTACCCTTATAGGACCAAAAGGGCTTGAAAAGGTAGTGGACTCACTTCTTGTAATTGCCCCTGGACTTCCATTTAAACTTGAGTTTATTGAGCTTGCTGGGGCAGAACAGGACATAGAGATTAATGGATATAATATAAGGGCATTTAAAGTGAACCATAATATTACATGTTATGGATATACAATAAATGTTCCACGTGGCGGACGTTTTTATCCAGAACTTGCAAAAGAAAATGAAGTCCCTTTGAAATTGTGGAGCCGCCTGCAGAAAGGGGAAACCGTAGAACATGAAGGAAAGGTTTTTACTCCTGGAATGGTTACAGGACCAGCAAGGAAAGGTATAAAAGTTACATATTGTACAGATACAAGACCAGTACCAAGCCTAATTAAAAATGCCAAAGATGCCGATTTATTAATATGTGAAGGAATGTATGGGGAAGAGGGCAAGGTGTCCAAAGCTGTTGAAAATAAACATATGACTTTCTGCGAAGCAGCACAGGTTGCCAGAGATGCAGAGGTCAAAGAAATGTGGCTTACCCATTACAGCCCGTCATTATTAAGGCCTGGAGATTATATAAAAGATGCCAGGAAGATATTTGCAAATGCATATGCAGCAAAGGACTGCAGAAGTGTTACCCTTGGGTTTCCAGAAGAAGAGTAACCAGAAAATAGTGCAAATACCCCTGGTATGTTGTATAATGTATAAAAGGCATATATATTAAGGAGGTACGGTTATGGATAAGCAGAAAAAAAAGATAGTGACAGCTTTTGTTTTAATGTTGTGTGCAGCAGCAGTTGTGCTGGTGGTTTATTATGTTATAACAAGGCAGTCCAAAGATACAGGAGAAGAGAAAGAGCCAGGGACAGAGGTAGAGAAACTTCTTGTTAAAGACCTTGATACAAAATATCCTGAAACTCCTGCTGAAGTAGTGAAGTTATATTGGCGTTTTAATAAGTGCATGTATAATGAAAAAATGGATGATGAAGAGTTTGAAAAGTTGCTGGAACAGCTGCGTAAACTGTATGATGAAGAATTCCTTGCAAGGGAAGAAAATTCATGGGAAAATATGTTAAGCAGTTTTAAAAGTGACAGGGAAGATTACAGGAAAAACAAAAGGAATATTGCCATGTACTCAGTTGAGTCTAATAGTTCTACTGTATATGGTGAAGTTGATGGCAAAGAGTGTGCTTATGTAATGTGTAATGCCCTTATCAAACAGAAATCGGAACGTACAAAGGTCTATGAGAAATTTATGTGCAGGGATGATGGTGAAGGTAAGTGGAAGATATTAGGATGGGAACAGCTTGACAGCCAGGATGAGGAAGATAGTGAGGAAAAATAATTAAAAGATAGAGGCACTATGGTTATAGTGCGTGGAGGAAATATGTCAAATGATATATTAATGCTTGGAATTGAAAGTTCTTGTGATGAAACAGCAGCTGCTGTTGTAAGAAATGGCAGGGAAGTTTTATCAAATATTATATCTTCACAAATAGATATCCATACACTTTATGGTGGTGTTGTACCAGAAATAGCATCACGTAAACATATTGAAAGAATAAATTATGTTATAGAAGAGGCATTGGCAGAAGCAGGTGTGGCACTGTCTGGAATTGATGCTGTATGTGTGACGTATGGACCAGGTCTCGCAGGCCCGCTTCTTGTAGGGGTTGGCACTGCAAAAGCAATAGCATATGCAGCAAGTAAGCCGCTTGTGGGTGTACATCATATTGAAGGGCATATTGCAGCAAATTATATTGAGCATAGCAGCCTGGAGCCACCATTTTTGTGCCTTGTTGTATCAGGGGGGCATACACATCTTGTACAGGTATCTGGCTATAATAAGTTTGATATAATAGGACATACACATGATGATGCAGCAGGTGAGGCATTTGACAAGGTTGCAAGGGCACTTGGCCTGGGCTATCCAGGAGGACCTGAGATAGACAGGGTAGCAAAGAACGGCAACCCGGCTGCAATTAATTTTCCACGTGCTAAGGTTGATGGCTGTGAATTTGACTTTAGTTTTTCTGGCCTTAAGTCGGCAGTGCTTAATTATTTAAACAGTTGTGATATGAAAAATGTAGAAGTTAATGTAGCTGATGTAGCAGCATCTTTCCAGCAGGCAGTGGCAGATGTACTTGTAAGCAGGTCTGTTAATGCTGCAAAGCAATATGGCAGCCATAAAATTGCGGTTGCTGGAGGAGTTGCTGCCAATTCTTTTCTTCGTGCTGCAATGCAGGATAGCTGCAAAATTAATGAAATAGAATTATATTATCCATCACCTGTATATTGTACAGATAATGCTGTTATGATTGCAGTCCAGGGCTATTATAACTTTATGGCTGGAACAAGAAGCGGGCTGGATTTGAATGCAGTACCAAATCTTAAACTGGGATGCGTTTAAGAATTTATTCTTATGGTTTGTACTTTTTTAGCTTTCAGACATTCTTAAGGGTAAGCCTCAGAATAACGGTTTTCTGGGGCTTGGTGCCGCTTTAAGGTTAATACGTTTATATTTTTTGAAAAAAAATTAAAAAAATTTCAAAAAAGGGGTTGACGAAATATATAAAATGATGTTATACTAGCAAAGCGCTGTAAGGGAAAGGCGCTAAACAAAATATAATATGGAGAGATATCGAAGAGGTCATAACGAGGCGGTCTTGAAAACCGTTTGTCCGCAAGGGCGCGTGGGTTCGAATCCCACTCTCTCCGTTTAATGAAAATAATGGTTATAGTATAGGTAGTTATATATATGTAGCCAGTAGAGACCTGCCAGGTTTTTATGACCTGCTTTTATTTTGCAGGTGTATGTATTATTAAATAAGAAAAAGGCTTATCATGGAAGATGGTAAGTTAGATAGACACTGTGTAGTACAACCAGCACGAGGAGAAATACCCAAGAGGCTGAAGGGGCTCCCCTGGAAAGGGAGTAGGCCGTTAATAGCGGCGCGAGGGTTCAAATCCCTCTTTCTCCGTTGACGCAGTAGAAGTTACTGTGTTTTTTTATGCTTATTTTCTGGATTATAGTAGTATATTATAATAAAGATAAGGGCATAAATATTATATAAAATAAATAAAAAAAGTTGTTGACAAGATTGAAGAGGTGTGGTAATATTTAACACGCTGGCGCAAACAAAGGCAACAGCAAAGGACCTTGATAACTGAACAGTAAAACAACCCT
>VSNJ01000147.1 GCA_009774235.1 Lachnospiraceae bacterium | reverse complement strand
GTATTTCTTGTCCATCTGGCAGGATTAAAGAATGTGGGTTGCTATTTTTATCAAAATTTAAGCGGGAATCATATCTGTTATATTTTTTTCTGAAAATGGTTTAAGTATATAATACTGTGCATCAACTTCATAACTTTCACTAGCAAATTCATTGCTTGTGGTGCAGAATACAAGCTGGGTGTTAATGTCTGTTTCACGGATTTTACGGGCAATTTCAATTCCAGTAATATTATCCAGGTATATGTCAAGTACAATTACACCATATTCTCCTGCTTTCCAGGAGAATAAGAAATCTTTGCTATTACAAAAGGTATCAATAGTGCATGATATTCCACAAATTAACTGCCATTGTTTTTTTATTATTTCTGAAAGGTGTGCCAGTTCTGCAGGTTCATCATCTATTAATGCAATTTTCATTGTAAGTCCTCCTAGCCACATGTTTTTTTGATTTAGGATTATGCTCTATATATTATAAATTTAGAAAAAGCAGATTACAAGTATAATTTATATGCCGTTTGAGTTAAAAATTATCCACTTAGGTTAAAGATATTGTCACTGGTTATTTTTTGGAATATCCTTATATCACCATTTCTGGAATATTTGTAAACTATATGTAATGTGTTTATAAGTAAATCCAGAATTATGAAAACAATAAAGAAAATGTAGGATTTTAACCTTATTTTTAAGCCGTATAGGCGGCAGAAAGGATTATTATGGCAAAGAAAGTTTTAAGTTTTATTATTGCATTGTCTATGGTATTGTGTACACTGCCAGCTTATGTAAAAGCTGAGGCAGCAGGAGTGCCAACACTTATACTTACAGAAACTCTTGTACTGGCAGAAGAAGCTGCAGGTGATGAAAGTGGAGGATGGCAGTGGATACCAGAAGAAGCAGGAGGAGGCACTCTTATACTGGAGAATTGCTATATACAGTCAGAAACATATGACAATGTTTTTTATTTTAATAATTTAACAACAGAAAATTGTACAATAAATATTGTATTGCGTGGACACAATATATTAGAAGTGACACAAAAGAAATCTGGACCTGTATTTAGTTCAAATATGTTTAAAGAAAATGGAGTGAATGATACGAAAACTATATCTGATTATATAATCAGTGAAGACGGAGAAGGAAGCCTGGATATAGTATATAGTTTGCCGTCTGGTTTATTGTATGCCTTTCCTGGAAGGTCTGTTACTATTAAATCTGGAGACATTAGTACAAATTCAGCATTTTGTATAATTATGAAAGATTTTTCTGTGCTGGGAGGAAGCCTTAAGATAAATGTGCCAGAGGAAGTTGCGGATGTGGATGGCATTTATACAATAAACGGACCTGTTAATATTAGCGGAGGTACAGTTGATATTGATGTTTCAAGGTCTGGTATTCTTGTTACAGGTATTCCAGCCCAGAATGACGGAAACCAGACAGTTAATATTTCTGGTGGTGATATAAATATTAAATCAGGATTCTCATGTATACATATTCAATCGGATGATTTATCCGGTGAAGATACACAGACTCTTAATATCACTGGAGGCAATGTAACTTGCAGCGGGGAGCTGACAGGACTTTATGCCAAAAATGTTAATATTATTAAGGAAGATGGTGGCAGCAGTCCTGTTGTAAATGTATCAAAAGGAGAAAATTCCCAGTATCCGTCAATTATGCCAGGTACTGGAAAGATTACAGTTTCAGGAAGTATTGTTATAGCAGATGGAATAAAAGGATATGAAAGTCCGGATTCATTATTAGAATCCAGCATAATTTTTAATTGCAGTAATGGAAATGTATATGGTGATATAGAGATTGCAGATAACTTTACTGTGCCAGATGGTGTAACTCTTACTGTACCAGACGGTGCATCTGTTTCAGTACCAGAAGATATAGTGCTTACCATACCAGACAGCGCATCTTTGCAGTTATCAGGCCAAGGACAGATAGTAAATAATGGAACTGTTGTTTTGCCAGAGAATAATGATTTAATAAAATTTACAGGCACAGGTCTTGTTAAGAAAGGTGACAGTTTTTACACAAGTAATAATGAATGGATTTATCCAGTTACAGTAAAGCAGAAAGAAAATGAGTATATAGAATATTATAAGGAAGGAGAAATAGTAACCCTTGTGCCAGAAGCTGGTACAGAGGAGTTAAAGTTTAAAGAGTGGAAAACTACTCCTGCTACATTAGTTATAACAGACAACCAGTTTGAAATGCCGGCTGAAGCAGTGACTGCAGAGGCTGTTTTTGAACAGCTGTATAAAGTTACAATAAAGCAGCAAGGTGGTACAGTTACAGAATACCATACGGAAGGTGGCATTGTAACACTTGTACCAGAAAAAGTAGAAGGCAAACAGTTTAAGGAGTGGAAGGTTATTCCTGGTACATTGGTTATAACAGATAACCAGTTTATTATGCCAGCAAGTGAGGTTATAGCTGAACCAGTTTATGAAAAAATACCTGATGTAACAGCCCCTCCAGTTCCAGAAGAAACACCAGTACCTCCATCAGTGGGAACGCCATCACCAAGTCCTGCTGGTACACAGAAACCAGGAAGTATTAATCCGTTTCCATATATTCCTGTAAAGAAGAGTATTACAACTGTCCTGGTGGCAAGCCCGGCTTATGGAGGTAAAGTTTCTGGAAGAACAGAAGCAATGGAAGGTGAAAATATTACAGTTAAAGCTGTGGCAAATGATGGGTATATATTTACAGAGTGGCAGGAAGACGGCAAGAGAGCCAGCACAGATGCAGAGTATACATTTAAAGCAGAGAAAAACAGGACACTTACTGCAGTATTTAAAAAGAGTATGCCAGTAAACAAAGTACAAGATACAATAAATGTTGCCAATAATATAAAAACAGTATCTCTTGTACCACTTCCAGATGGATGGGAATGGAACAGCCAGGACAGTACAAAAGTTATTAATGCGGGGGGTTCTGTTACTGCCACGGCAGTTTATACTGCGGAAGATGCAAAGGATTATATTAATACAGAATTAAAAGTAACAATTATAAGGGATATGTGCGAAGAGAACCAGACAGTATTATATACCAGTGAAGGTGAATATGCACCAGATTGTGCAAAAGATGGCATTGGACATACAGAGTGCAGGATTTGTGGTGATATTGTAAGGGATGGCATTAAAGTACCAGCAACTGGACATACAGAAGGTACATCTGTAATTGTAAAGGCAACAGTAAATAAGGATGGAAGCATTACCAGCAAATGTATAAAGTGTGCTAAAGTTTTAAACAGCACAATTATTAATAAGGTAAATACAATAAAACTGTCCAAAAACCATGGGATTTATAATAATAAGACACAGCATCCTTCTGTATTGGTGCAAGACAGTAAAGGAAATATTCTGGAACAAGGAACTGATTATAAGGTTTCCTGGGCAAAAGGAATGAAAAAGGCAGGAATTTATAATGTTAAAATAATTTTTACAGGCAGGTATAATGGAACAACAGAACAAACCTATAAAATATGTCCTAAAGGTACAAATATTTCTAATGTGAAAATAAGTAAAAAAGGGTTTGTACTGGAATGGAAGAAACAAGGAAAACAGACATCAGGCTACCAGGTACAGTATTCATTAAACAAGAAGTTTACAAAGAAAACTGTTAAAAAAATAATGGTAAAAAATAACAAGACTGTTTCCATGTCTGTTAAGAGTGGGAAAACAGATAAGAAATATTATATAAGAATACGTACTTATAAAAACGTTAAAACAGGTGGAAAAACTGTAAAGGTATTTTCTGGATGGTCAAAGATTAAGACTGTTAAAACAAAGTAATAAACAGGATAGTTTTAAGCCAGATACCCATAGCAAGCAAGGGCTGCAGGTGTCTGGCTGTCCAGTAAACCTGGATTGTTAAAGATAATATGCCCATTCAATTCCAGGATAAAGCTTACCTGTGTAAATGAAATATCTAACAGCTTTTACACCTGCATCCATATCCGTGATAGCTTGGAATTTAGGAATGGGGGATTGGCCATCATAATCAATGGGGGTATATACATTTTCATCACCCAAATCCATTTCTTTAAGTTGCCCCACTGTATCAGCAAACATAGGATTGTAGGAAAAATAAGTTTTTGTATCTTCATAACCATAACAAAGGGACAGCCACTTCCCATCAGATACTACTTCCAGGCAGCCATAATATTCTTCTCCATCAGGATCTAAGCACAAACTAGCCTCGATGCCTTTTGGCACATCATTTAATATTTTAGAAATTAAATCTGGTGTAATCTCATCTTTACCATATTGCCTATATTGCCCGTTATATGGAACACATTCAATATAATTTACAGCGGCCACATTATGATTAACTGGTAAAATATCAGATGACCGGGGGATGATTTTAAGTTCCATTAATATTCTCACTCCGTTTCCTAAAATTTGGATTTGTTACTTTTATTATAAGAAATAATTGTTGCAATATCAATCTGTTTTTATAGAAATTGCCAGAGCCAATAATGGATACCTGGACATGTGGAACCTTTTTTCTCCAAGACATGAAACCTGTGTTATACTACCAGCTTGACAAATATAAGATAACTGGAAATTATCTTATTGTTTTGTGTATTGGTGGAAAACTTATGAAATGGACGTGATATTGTCAAGAAAAAAACTTGACATTACCAGATTATTATATTATACTTCTCTTTGTGCCAAAGAGTATGTTATATTTAACAATGTATAGTTTAGGAGGTTACTATGGCATTCGATAGTCTTACTGAAAAATTACAAAATGTTTTTAAGAACCTTCGCAGCAAAGGGCGTCTTACAGAAGAGGATGTAAAGGCTGCTTTAAAAGAAGTTAAGATGGCATTGCTTGAGGCAGATGTGAATTTTAAAGTAGTAAAAGATTTTATAAAAACCATACAAGAAAGGGCTGTAGGACAGGATGTAATGAACAGCCTTACGCCTGGGCAGATGGTAGTAAAGCTTGTTAATGAAGAACTGGTAAGCCTTATGGGTAGTGAAACAACAGAGATTAAACTTAAACCTTCCAGTGAAGTTTCAGTTATACTTATGTGTGGCCTGCAGGGTGCAGGAAAAACTACCACTACAGCCAAGATTGCAGGAAAGCTTAAATCAAAGGGGCGCAGACCGCTGCTTGTTGGATGTGATATTTACCGTCCAGCAGCTATAGAACAGCTTAAAGTCAATGCTGGCAAACAAGGTGTTGAAATGTTCTCAATGGGAACAAACCATACACCTGCCAATATAGCAAAGGCCGCTATAGAACATGCAATAAAAAACAGCCTTAATGTTGTTATACTTGATACAGCAGGACGTCTTCATATTGATGAAGACATGATGGCTGAACTTATAGAGATAAAAGAAAATGTTGATATTACACAGTCACTTCTTGTTGTGGATGCAATGACTGGACAGGATGCAGTTAATGTTGCAAAGTCATTTAATGAAAAGATAGGAATTGATGGTGTTATACTTACAAAACTTGATGGTGATACAAGAGGTGGTGCAGCACTTTCAATAAGGGCTGTAACAGGGTGTCCTATACTTTATGCAGGAATGGGCGAAAAGCTTTCAGACCTTGAACAGTTTTATCCTGACCGCATGGCGTCACGTATCCTTGGAATGGGTGATGTGCTTACTCTTATTGAAAAGGCAGAGGCAGAGCTTGACCAGGACAAAGCAAAAGAGATGGAACGTAAGTTCCGGAAGGCAGAGTTTGATTTTAATGATTTCCTCGACCAGATGGGGCAGTTAAAGAAGATGGGTGGTATAAAGAGTATCTTAAGCATGCTGCCAGGAATGGGGCTTCCAAGTGATATTGAGATAGATGATGATATGTTTAAAGGAATAGAGGCAATAATATATTCCATGACATTTGAAGAAAGAGGAAACCCTGCAATAATAAACCCTTCAAGAAAAAGGCGTATTGCAAAAGGTGCAGGGGTTGATATATCAGAAGTTAATAAACTTATGAAACAGTATGAACAGTCTAAAAAAATGATGAAACAGATGTCTGGCATGATGTCTGGCAAAGGTAAGAAAAAAGGCAAGCTGGGACTGCCTAAGCTGCCTTTTGGGCTGTAGGGTATTTGGATGTTATTTTAATAACATTTAGATATAGATATAAATTTTAAGGAGGTGAATAAGGAATGGTTAAAATCAGGTTAAGAAGAATGGGCAAGAAGAAAGCGCCTTTTTATAGAATAATAGTAGCTGATTCAAGGTCTCCAAGAGATGGAAGGTTTATAGAGGAAATCGGCACTTATGATCCAAACCATGATCCTAGCATATTTAAGTTTAATGAGGAAAGTGCTAAGAAGTGGCTTGCTAATGGTGCAAAGCCAACTGAAACAGTAGGTAAGCTTTTAAAGCATGCTGGCATTATGGAATAATATTTCAAATTATCCATCTATGCAGTTAAGGGAGGTTCAAGGTAATGAAAGAATTAATAGAAGTTCTTGCACAGTCACTTGTTGACCACCCTGAGGAGGTCACTGTAACAGAGACTGAAAAAGATAATGAAATCATCTATGAGCTGAAAGTTGCACAGGATGATATGGGTAAGGTTATTGGAAAGCAAGGCCGCATTGCCAAGGCAATACGTGCAATGGTAAAGGCGGCGGCTTCTAGAACTGATAAGAAAGTAACCGTTGAAATAGGACAGTAATGTTGGTTAAACGCCTGTGCCATTTGGTATAGGCGCTTTTTGGTTTAGCCATATTTGAGGAATGAAACGGGAGGTAAATATGCCAGATTTATTCAGGGTTGGCGTTATTGCCAATACACATGGTATACGTGGTGAAGTAAAGGTATTTCCTACAACAGGAGAGCCAAAGAGATTTGATTACCTGGAAGAGGTTATACTTGACACTGGAAAAGAACAGAAAACTTTGGAAGTCGTATCTGTAAGGTATTTTAAAAACCTTGTGATTGTGAAATTCAAAGGTATTGATAATATAAATGATATAGAGAAATATAAGGGCTGTGAACTGTATGTAACAAGGGAAAATGCAATTCCTCTTGAGGAGGGGGAATGTTATATTGCAGATATGCTTGGTATGAAAGTAGTAACTGATGAGGGTGAAGAATTTGGTATTCTTAAAGATGTAATGGAAACAGGTGCTAACCTGGTATTTGTAGTGACACATAATGGAAAGGATGTACTGCTGCCAGATATACCTGACTGTGTAAAGGAAGTAAATACAGAGACAAATATTATTACAGTCCATATAATGAAAGGATTGCTTGATTAAAATGAATTTTCATGTTATGACATTATTTCCAGGCCTTATAGATAATGCAATGGGTGAAAGCATAACAGGCAGGGCAATAAAGGCAGGGCATATTAGTGTAAATGCTGTTAATATCAGGGATTTTGCTGGAAACCGCAGTGGCAGTGTGGATGATTACCCATATGGGGGCGGTGCTGGCATGGTTATGAAAGCAGAACCAGTGTATATGTGTTATAAACATATCTGTGGCCAGATACAGGAAAGAAACCAGGGCACTGCAGAAGGTGGAAAGCTGCCTGTGCGGGTAGTATATCTTACACCACAGGGCAGGACTTTTTGCCAGAAACTTGCAGAAGAGTATGCAGGTGAAGAGGATATTATATTTTTATGTGGGCATTATGAGGGTATAGATGAACGTGTAATAGAAGAAATTGTTACAGATTATGTTTCTATTGGCGACTATGTGCTTACAGGTGGTGAACTTCCTGCCCTTGTAATGATGGATGCAATATCCAGGCTTGTGCCAGGTGTATTAAATAACTGTATTTCTGCACAGACAGAATCATTTTCTGGCAGCCTGCTGGAATATCCACAGTATACAAGGCCAGAACACTGGCGTGACAGAAGTGTGCCACCTGTCCTTTTGTCTGGAAACCATAGGAAGCTTGCAGAATGGTACAGGGAGCAGTCAGTAATACGTACTGCGTTAATGAGGCCTGATTTACTTGAAAATGCAGAGCTGACACAGGAGGAGAGGAAACTTGCAGATAGTATTAACAATAAAAAGAATTAAATACAGATTAATAAAGACAAAGTTTTCTCTATGTATATTAACTGCTTGTATATTTTTAATTACAGGATGCAGTACTGGCCAGAAATCTCCTGGTACAAGCCAGGAACTTGTGAGAACAGGGTTTGCATTTAATACAACATATACAATAACTTTGTACGAAGGCGGCAGTGAAGATTTGCTGGATGAATGTATTTTAAGATGTACAGCATATGAGAAATTATTTAGCAGGACATTAAAGGGAAGTGAGCTTTACAATATAAATGAAATTGAAAAAGCTTATCTGGAAGTATTAAGAAATAAAACAAATAAAAATGTAAAAGTTTCAGAAAAAGATATAAAAAGCCTTGTAGATAATGATGCCACATTCCATTTAATGGATGATGGGAGCATTGGATTTCAAATATCTTCAGCAATGTATAATATACTGGAAAAGGGGCTTTATTATTCAAAATTATCAGATGGGACATTTGATATTACAATAGAACCTGTAAGCTCACTATGGGATTTTATGGCAGAAAGCCCAGAAGTACCAGAAGAACAGCAGTTAAAAGAGGCAGTAAAGCTTACAAGCTATAAAAATATGGAACTGGAAGATGGGAAACTGGTATTAAAAATTCCTGGAATGGGTATAGAACTTGGAGCTATAGCTAAAGGGTATATTGCGGACAGGCTTAAGGAATACCTTGAAAACCATGGGGTCACAAGTGGAACAATAAACCTTGGCGGCAATGTACTATGTATAGGCAGCAAAGCTGGTGGCACTCCGTTCCATATAGGTGTACAGCAGCCATTTGCAGACAGGAACGAAGTAATTACAGCAATAAAAGCAGATGATGTGTCTATTGTTTCTTCTGGCATATATGAAAGATATTTTGTACAGGATGAAAAGATTTACCACCATATTTTAAACCCAGCAGACGGATACCCATATAATAATGGGCTTGTTGCTGTTACAGTGGTTTCAAAAGAGTCAGTAGATGGTGATGCACTTTCAACAACATGTTTTGCACTTGGACTTGAAAAGGGAATGGAATTTGTAGAGTCACTGGAAGATGTATATGCAGTATTTATTACAGAGGATGAGAAACTGCATTATTCAAAAGGATTTAAAGAAATGGAGATTGGAAATTGAGGGAAGATTATATAAGAAAACACTTTATATTCCATGGGCGTGTACAAGGGGTTGGCTTTAGGTATCATGCAAATTATATTGCACAGAGGCTTGGTGCAACTGGCTGGGTACGCAACCTTTATGATGGCACTGTGGAGTGTGAGATACAGGGTACTCCTGGAATGATAGATGATTTCCTTTATATGCTGGATAATGGGAAATATATTAAAATAGAATATATAGAACAGGATAATATAGCTCTTAAGGAGGAAAGATGTTTCCAGATAAAAGGGTAGAATATAAACTGTATCTTGCAGGACTGGTGTTTGCAGCAGTGTCTGCAGCTGGTATTGCAGTGCTTGTATTTACACCGTTTAAAATTCCAGACTGTACATTTAAGTCAGTTACAGGCCTTTACTGCCCTGGGTGTGGTGGTACAAGGGCTGTTGCTGCTTTTATACAAGGACACTGGGCAAGGTCTTTCAGGTATCATCCATTTGTACCATATTGTGGCATACTTTATATAATTTTTATGACAAAGGGAACACTTGCTTTATTTTCAAAAGAAAAGTTTCCATATATGAAATTCAGGAATGGTTATATATATTTTGGGATTGTAATTCTTCTTGTACAGTTCGTTATAAAAGATATAATGCTTCTGGTATATGGTGTTGATGTACTGGGTATTGTGTAATGTGTAAAAT
>VSNJ01000146.1 GCA_009774235.1 Lachnospiraceae bacterium | reverse complement strand
ATATTGTATATACTGGTTTTTTATATTTATATGTGTTTAATGGTTGTATTACTATGGATAACTTAAAAAATAAAATCATTTTGACACCACTGGTAAAAAAGTGTATAATAGGAAAAATGCGTAAAGCTGTAATATTGACCAGACAGGAGGTTATACAATGGCAAAGTATACCAGACAGGATATACTGGATATTATAGAGCAGGAGGATATTGGGTTTATACGCCTTCAGTTTACTGATATATCAGGCAGGCTGAAAAATATGGCTACCACGGTTAAACAGATTGACAAAATTCTAGATGGGCATTATAAATTTGACTGTAAAGCCATTGACGGGTTTAGTGGTACAGGTTATGAAGAACTGTTTCTTGTTCCTGATTTAGATACTTTTGTTATTTTTCCATGGCGTCCACAGAATGGGAAGGTTGCGCGTTTTCTTTGTGATGTCATAAAACCTGATGGTACCCCTTTTGCTGGTGACAGCAGGTATATATTAAAAAAAGTAGCCAGAGAGGCAGAAAGCATGGGATTTAGCTTTAATACAGCTATTAAAAATGAGTTTTTCCTATTTGACATAGGAGATAATGGGGAGCCGGCCAACTATTCAAGCGAAAAGGGCGGCTATTTTGATGTAGGACCAGCAGACTGTGGGGAAAATGCAAGGCGTGACATGGTTTTATATTTGTCAGATATGGATATAGATGTTGAAACATCATACCATTCAGATGAAGCAGCACAGCATATGCTTGATTTAGGGTATGCACCGCCGCTTGGCATGGCAGACAGTATTATGACAACAAGGCTTGTAGTACGTACAGTTGCCAAAAGGCATGGGCTTCATGCTACATTTATGCCAAAGCCAAGGGAAAATGTTAAAGGTTCAGGCGCACATTATATATTTTCGCTGGAGAAGGATGGCAGGAATATATTTACAGACCAGTCAGACAGTATAGGAATAAGCCAGGACGGCTATTATTTTATGGCAGGTATATTGAAGCATATTGCAGGAATGTCACTTATAACCAATCCAATAGTTAATTCATATAAAAGGCTTGTACCAGGATATCTTGCACCAGTAACTATAGGCTGGTCATCAACAGATGCAAGCTCTCTTATAAGGCTTACTTCAATAGGCCAGGATGGTGGCAGGATTATACTTAGAAGCCCGGATGGTGCAGCAAACCCATATCTTGTAATTGCGCTGTGTCTTGCAGCTGGAATGGATGGTATTAAAAATAAAACTAAACCTCCTGTGTGTATGGAAAAGATGACAGAAGAAGAAATCCATAATGCAGAAGTGCTTCCAAGAACATTACATGAAGCTGTAAATCATTTTAAAAAGGATAGTTTTATACATGAAATACTTGGCCGCCATATTCCAGGCCAGATGGTAAAGGCAAAGGAGCAGGAATGGAGTGAATACTGCAGGCAGGTTACATTATGGGAAACAGAACATTATCTTTCTTCTATTTAATTTTATATTGGCATTATAACAGATAGGAGGCTTTTGCATGGCAGACATAATTGTTGTTTTACCTAAATTAGAGGATGCGAAAAACTTAAGAAAGCTTCTTATCCGTAATGGTTATGATGTAAATATGGTTTGTGACAGTGGAGCACAGGCAGTCAGTGCAGTAAACCATTTAGATGGAGGGGTAGTTATATGTGGATATAAGCTTCCTGATATGCACTATTTTGAAATAAATGATTATCTGCCAGGAGGCTTCCAGATGCTTCTGCTTGCTTCACCTGCAAAAATTGCAGACTGTGGCTCTGATGTGATGTGCCTTTCAATGCCTTTTAAAGTACAGGACTTGCTTAATACGCTTGAAATAATGATGGTACAGTATAACAGATGGCTTAAGAAGCAGAAAGAAAAGGTAAAGAAAAGAACAGAAAGTGATAAAAAAGTAATTACAGCGGCAAAGGAACTTTTAATGGAACGTAACAATATGACAGAGAACGAAGCCCACCGCTATATACAGAAAATTAGCATGGACAGTGCAACCAATATGGCTGAAACTGCCCAGATGATAATAGAACTAAACGGAAAGGAATGGGAATTATAGTATGAAGGCGTTTCTTATTTTAGAAGATGGAACCGTATTTGAAGGCAAAAGTATTGGTGCGGTAAAGGAAGTTATTTCCGAAATAGTATTTAATACGTCAATGACAGGCTACCTTGAGGTGCTTACAGACCCAAGCTATGCAGGACAGGCGGTAACAATGACATATCCGCTTATAGGCAACTATGGCGTATGTTATAATGATATGGAGTCACTTAAAGGATGGCCGGATGGTTTTATAGTGAGGGAAATCTCACGTATGCCAAGTAATTTCCGTTCAGAAGATACTATACAGAATTTTCTTGAGAAAAATGATATACCTGGCATTTGTTCTATAGATACACGTGCACTTGTTAAATTGTTACGTGAAAAGGGTACAATGAATGGTATGATTACAACTAATGAAAAATATAACATTGATGAGATTATACCAAAGCTTAAGGAATATAAAGTTACAGGTGTTGTAGAAAAGGTTTCATGCAGCAGCAGGCAGGATTATGTTCCTGGGGATATTGGTTCAGATAAGGTAAAGGCAGAAAGGAATATTGCTGTAATTGATGTTGGAACCAAGAAAAATATTATACGCTGCCTTTTAAACCGTGGATGCAATGTAACTGTATATCCATGTACTTTTGATGCAAATGAGGTAATAAAATCAAAGCCAGATGGAATAATGATTACAAACGGGCCTGGAGACCCTGCAGAGTGTACAGGCATTATAGAACAGGTAAAGCTGCTTGCAGATTCAGGTATACCAGTTTTTGCAATATGTCTTGGACACCAGCTGATGGCACTTGCACATGGTGCAAAGACTTATAAGATGAAATACGGGCACAGGGGGGCTAACCATCCTGTTAAGAACTTAGAAACTGGCAAAGTATATATTTCATCACAGAACCATGGATATGTAGTTGACCTTTCTTCTATAGATGAAACTATCGCAAAACCTTGGTTTATAAATGTAAATGATGGGACAGCAGAGGGGCTTTCTTATATAGGCAAGCCTGTAAAGACTGTACAGTTCCACCCGGAAGCAAATGCTGGTCCTAAAGATTCAGAATTACTGTTTGATGAATTTATAAAGATGACAGGAGGGAATGAATAATGCCAAAAATTGAAGGAATTAAAAGGGTATTAGTAATTGGTTCAGGACCTATAGTAATTGGGCAGGCAGCAGAATTTGACTATGCAGGTACACAGGCATGCCGTTCCCTTAAAGAAGAGGGGATGGAAGTTATACTTGTAAATTCCAACCCTGCAACTATTATGACAGATAAAGATATTGCGGACAAAGTTTATATTGAGCCACTTACAACAGATGTATTACAGCATATTATTGAGGTTGAAAAGCCAGACAGCCTTCTTCCAAATATGGGAGGGCAGGCAGGGCTTAACCTTGGAATGGAGCTTGCAGAGTCTGGTTTCCTTGACAGCCATGGTGTAAAGCTTCTTGGTACTACAGCAGAAACTATACGCAATGCAGAAGGACGCCAGGAATTTAAAGACCTGATGGAGAGAATAGGTGAGCCATGTGCAACATCAGAGCTTGTAGAAAATATAGAAGATGGAATTAAATTTGCAAATGAGACAGGATACCCTGTTGTACTACGCCCTGCTTATACTCTTGGAGGTTCAGGCGGCGGTATTGCAAACAATGAAGAAGAGCTTGTAGAAATATTAACAAATGGCTTAAGGCTTTCACGTGTTGGACAAGTTCTTGTTGAGCGCTGTATTGCTGGATGGAAAGAAATTGAATATGAAGTAATGCGTGACAGCAATGGTACATGTATTACAGTCTGCAATATGGAGAATTTAGACCCAGTTGGTGTCCATACAGGTGACAGTATAGTAGTTGCACCTTCACAGACACTTTCTGATAAGGAATACCAGATGTTGCGTACATCTGCATTGAAAATAATAGATGAACTTGGAATTACAGGTGGCTGTAATGTACAGTTTGCCCTTCACCCAACATCATTTGAATATATTGTAATAGAAGTAAACCCACGTGTAAGCCGTTCTTCTGCGCTTGCATCAAAGGCAACAGGATACCCTATTGCAAAGGTGTCTGCGAAAATTGCACTTGGTTATACACTTGATGAGATACCGAATGCAGTTACAGGCAAGACATATGCAAGTTTTGAACCCGCACTTGACTATGTTGTAGTAAAGATACCACGCCTTCCATTTGATAAATTTATAAAAGCAAAGAGAACCCTTACTACACAGATGAAGGCTACAGGTGAGGTTATGAGCATCTGTACTAATTTTGAAGGTGCTCTTATGAAGGCGTTGCGTTCACTTGAACAGCATGTTGACAGCCTTGAAGGAAGTGTATATAAAGATAATACTACAGAAGAAATTAAGGAAATGCTGCATATAGTTGATGACCGACGTATTTATGTTGTGGCAGAGGCTATAAGGCGTGGCATACCATACAGCTATATACATGAAGTAACAATGATAGATGAATGGTTTATTGATAAGATTGCAATACTTGTGGAAATGGAAGACAAGCTTAAGAGTGCTGTTTCACTTGACAAGGAACTTTTATATGAAGCAAAACGCCTTGAGTTCCCAGACTGTGTAATTGCAGAATGGACAGGCAGGACAGAGAAAGAAGTTAAGGAGCTGCGTTATAAATGGGGTATTACAGCAGCATTTAAAATGGTTGATACATGTGCTGCCGAATTTGCATCAGAAACACCATATTATTACAGCTGTTTTGATGGAATTAATGAAGTTGAAGATAATTCTGGCAAGAAGAAAATTATGGTTCTTGGTTCAGGACCTATACGTATAGGCCAGGGTATTGAATTTGACTACTGTTCAGTACACAGTGTATGGGCACTTAAGAATGAGGGTTATGAAACAATTATAGTTAATAATAACCCTGAAACTGTAAGTACAGACTTTGATATAGCTGATAAACTTTATTTTGAGCCACTTACACCAGAGGATGTTGAAAATATTGTGCGTCTTGAGAACCCAGACGGGGCAGTAGTGCAGTTTGGCGGGCAGACAGCAATTAAACTTACAGAAGCACTTATGAAGATGGGTGTAAAAATCCTTGGTACAAGTGCTGAGAATGTTGATGCAGCAGAAGACAGGGAACTTTTTGATGAGATACTTGAGAAATGCTGTATTCCAAGACCAAAGGGACATACTGTATTTACAACAGAAGAGGCATTAAAAGCAGCCAATGAATTAGGATATCCTGTACTTGTAAGACCTTCTTATGTGCTTGGCGGACAGGGCATGAAGATTGCTGTTTCTGATAATGATATTGAAGAATATATGGCAATTATAAACCGCTACCACCAGGAACACCCGATACTTGTAGATAAATACCTTATGGGTAAAGAGGTTGAGGTTGATGCTATATGTGACGGTGAGGAGATACTTGTCCCTGGTATAATGGAACATGTGGAACGTGCAGGTGTACATTCAGGTGACAGTATTTCTATATATCCTGCACAGTCATTGTCTGAAAAGATACAGAAGGTTATTGTTGACTATACAAGAAAACTCGCACGCTCACTTAATGTAATAGGTCTGATAAATATACAGTTTATTGTATATAATGATGATGTTTATGTAATTGAAGTAAACCCACGTTCAAGCCGTACAGTACCATATATCAGTAAAGTTACAGGAATACCAGTTGTAGACCTTGCATCACGTGTAATCCTTGGTGCTAAAATTAAAGACCTGGGATATGGCACAGGGCTTGCGCCTAAATCAGATTACCTTGCTATAAAGATGCCTGTATTTTCATTTGAAAAGCTGCGTGGAGCAGAAATCAGCCTTGGGCCTGAGATGAAGTCTACAGGTGAGTGCCTGGGTATTTCAGATAAGTTTAATGAAGCATTGTACAAGGCTTTTTTAGGTTCAGGGATAGACCTGCCTAAGTATAAGAAAATGATACTTACTGTTAAGGATGCAGATAAGCTTGAAGCAGTTGATATAGCAAGACGTTTTAAAAAGCTTGGTTATGATATATTTGCAACAAGGAGTACAGCAAGGGTATTAAATGAAAACGGGGTTCTTGCAATACCAATTAACCGTATAAATGAAGAAGCTCCTACGCTTATGGATTTGCTTCTTGAACACCAGATTGACCTTGTGGTTGATACGCCTACTTATGATGATAAGCTGAAAGATGGGTTTATAATACGCCGTACAGCTATAGAAACAGGTGTAACATGCCTTACATCACTTGATACGGCAGCAGCACTTCTTACCAGCCTGGAAAATTCAGATAAGGGGCATTTGTCAATAGTTGATGTAACATCCATAAATAAAATGTGATTTATAAAGTGTGTTTGAAAATTAAATATTTCACAAGTTATGTGGCTCTGGCAATTCCAAAATTTTACCAACCGCAGCCCGCTTGCGCTTGGATGGGATACGCAATGGTGCATAGAATCTGAAAAAACCAGATTCAAGCACCAGCGTCCCCATAACAGCTGCTTTTTGGTAAAACATTTGGAACTTGCCAGCGCAATATACTCTTTGTGTAAATTTAATTTCCAAACATCAATAAGCTCTTTATTTATTGGGTTTTGCTTAACTAAATGGCATTGCGCCTGGATAGATGCAAAATGGTGCATAACCCCAAAAACTATGTAGCTTAGGCACTGGCGTTTTTCAAGAGCCGTCCAGCGCAAAATAATTAACTTGCTATATAAATATACTCTTTGTATGTTTGAAATATATAATAGAATTTTTGGAGGCTTGTTTATGGATAAAAAATTCAATAGTATATGTGGTCTTGTTTATGTGATTGATGGTATGTATCGTGAGCGTAGGTTTAACCAGAATGATATTGCTTTTGAGTTGTGTATGTCGGTGGGTGATGTCAGGAGGGCAACAGATACGCTTGGCTACCATTATGGAAAAAGAACAGACGATAAGGAAGCTCTTTTTTTTGAGGAAGATTTTCTTTTTTTAGGTAGGTATGTAACAGAATAGCAGTACACAACAGAGTGTATAGAGACCAGTCTATATACTCTGTTTTTATGTAAAGAAAGGATTTATAAGTAAATATAGTAAGACAGTACCAAAACTTTATGACAGGATACAAGTATAAAAATAATTGTGGATAAAAAAATATATAAGAATTTATTTATATTGTGGTTTTATTATTTTCTTTTTCTTGCATAGCCACAAATAAAAGAAATAAATGCTAATATTAACAATATAAAGCCAGACAGGATATCCCATATATCAAGAACTGGTTCTGCTATCATTTTAAATAGTATTATATTGATAATAAACATAAATGGAATGGCTAGTAAAAAAATTATTCCTAAAGCAAGTAATTTTCTTGTTTTCCCAATATAGTTGAAAATTGCAATTATTATCCATAAGAAGATAATTGAAGGCACTGCTATAACTGCACCAACTGAAAATACTTCTTTTGTTTTTATTAAATTACCCAATAAAAACAAATATGGAATAATAAAGATACTTAATGATATTAAACTTGCAATAATCTTATTTTTTCTTAGTACAATACCTGGAAAAAATATAAGCCATGCAAAAATAATAGAACTTACTGGAATAAGTGACCATGTTAAATTACCAGATATTGCAATGTTACAAATAATACATACCATAATTCCTGTCAGAAGTGTTGCTGAAAAAAGAATTGGAATAACCATATTCTTTGTTATGTTATTTTTATCTGTTTTTTGTTCATAATTTTTCATATTTTTCCTCATTTCTGCGCTGCTTTTTGCATATTCCAAGTTTGTGGATGCAGCGCAGACACAAACTTGCAGAGTGAAAGATTTGAAAAATCTTTCACTTTTTCCTCTTCCGCTTAGATATAGTGTTATTTGTAATGTTTAGTGTTTCCATAAAATGTGTGTCCAGATTATATTTTCTTATTTTACTTTGGAAAATATGCCTGGTTGTATGTTTTGGATATGGACTGGCAGCTTGATTGAAAAGATTGGGCTGTTTCCTGGACTTCTTTTTTATTTTTACATATTATTTTATCATATGGTTATAAATTTTGCTATCTTTTGGTTTCATTTGAGTTTCAACCCAGTAGAATTATATAGTAAAATAATACCATAACAGTTTATTATTTTATTAATATAAATGCTAAAGATTTGTAACATTTGTATGTTATTATAGGTAAAGTATATTTGTATTTATAGTTAATTAATATAATACAGATTAATTACATATATTGTAGTTATAACTGGGAAAGGCATGGTATACATGAAAAAGTTACATAAAATATTAGTTGCTGCTGGTATAATAGGCACATGTACCCTTGCAGCTATGGGCGGAGTATATGGCTTTAATTATTATGTTGACCAGAAAGAGGCTAAAGCTGCTGCTGCTGAAATTAGACGCAGGGAAAGTATAGTTGGAAGTTATAAGGATATTGCTTATGGAAATAAAAAACTTGCTGGTGTAGATTTATCTGGCATGACTGTAGATGAAATAACTGACGGGCTTAAACTGGAAAGTAAGGTTTATCAGGACAGGAAAGTTAAATTAAATATTGATGGCAGGGAATATAGCTATTCAATGAAGAAGCTGGGTGAGAACATTTATTATAAGACTTCTGATGGTTTAAAGTTCCAGCTTGGCGAGGAAGAAGAGATTGCAAATATTATTGTAAATATGGACAAAGACCGGGATATGCAGGAACAGTATGATATTATAACTGGTAATGGCACTGCTTCGGATTATTCTATAGAGATAGAATGTAAATACAATAAGAAAAAGCTGGATAAGTTAATTGCTAAATTAGATGAAAACCATGTAAAGCCTGCAATTAATTCACATATAGATAAAAGTGGCAATATTACTAAAGCAGAAGAAGGCAGGGACCTTGGACTTAAGAAAATTAAAAAGAAGCTTAAGAAATATCTTAATTCAGAAAAGAAAACAAATTATAAAGCGGAATATAGTACAACTGTTGTTAAGCCAGAATGGAAAAAGGATGACCTGGAAAAGGTTAATACAGTTATAAGTGAATTTTCAACAAGCTTTGTAAGTTATACAAGCAGGGGGCACAATGTTAAAATGGGGGCTTCACGCCTGGATGGCATATGTCTTCTGCCTGGTGAAAAGGTTTCTTTTGATGAAGTTATACATGATGATTCAGATGGACAACGTTTCCAGGCAGCAGGTTCTTATCTTAATGGAAAAGTAGTACAAACCGAAGGCGGCGGGATATGCCAGGTATCTACCACAGCTTACAATGCATTCCTGCTTGCAGGGATAATACCTGTATCAAGGCTTCCACATAGTATGCCAGTCCATTATGTTCCGCTTGGGCTTGACGCTGCAATTTCCGAAGGGGTCAAAGACCTTTTAGTCGAAAATACACTTGATGTGCCAATACTTATAAAAGCATTTACAAATGGCAATACACTTACATTCCAGATAGTGTCATATAAAGATGCATTAAAAGGTTACAGTTATGAGCCACGTTCAGTTGCGCTTTCAAGCCTTAAAGCAGAAGCGTATCTTGATATATATAAGGATGGCAGGCTGCAAGAATCTAAGTTTTTACATACAGATACTTACAGGGCTAAAAGTGAATAAAATATGGTATTGTATAGGTTATAATATTTTAAAATGATGATATATTGTCTTGGTTTATATGGTGTAACCATGTAAATCCTGACAATATATTTTTTTACTTTATAGGAAATTTCTATAATAATAAAGGGTGCTGAAGTGAGTGTGCTGGCATTCACTTTGTATTATTATAGACAGGGTACAGGGGTATACTATATAAATGAAAATAAATAATTAAGAAAATATATATCTGTGTATTATATATAGTAT
>VSNJ01000145.1 GCA_009774235.1 Lachnospiraceae bacterium | reverse complement strand
CGTGCTACAGAGGCAATTAAAGATATTAAAAATACAGGATTTGAATGTCTTAATATAGATATAATATATGGAATACCAGGACAGACAGAAGATACTTTGTTAAAATCATTAGAACAAGCAGTTTCATTTGCACCTGAAGAACTTTTTGTATATCCTCTTTATGTAAAAAAAGGTACATATCTTTATGAAAAAGGTATAGAACGTTCCCAGAATGCAATGGAACTATACAAAACTGCAAGGGATTTTCTCCTTTTACATGGATATTTACAGGTTTCTATGAGACGTTTTGTAAAAGATAATAATTCTGGAAGTAACAATGCACTATGTGGTTTTGGCAATACAATTTCTATAGGATGTGGCGGAAGAAGTTATATAGGAAACCTGCACTACTGTACACCATATACAACAGACAGTAAAGGATGTATAGACCGTCTGTCTGCTTATATTAAACAAAAGGACTTTTTAACAGCAGGGCATGGTTATATATTGCCAGAAGATGAACAGAAAAGGCGTTATGCTGCCAGGCATATTTTATTTGGAAGTGGAATAATGTGTGAAGATTACAGAAAACATTTTGGAAAGGAAGCAGAAGAAGACTTTCCTGTAATTAAAGAATGGTCCAGTAAAGGTTATGCATATATAAAGAATGGTTTTATTACGCTTACAGAAGCAGGTCTTGCTCTGTCAGACTATTTAGGACCTTGTTTTATTTCGGAGGAAGTACGTAAAAGAATGGACAGTTCCAGCCTGGAAAATGGAGGGGGATAATGTATAATATTAAGCCATATAGAAATACAAGGCAATGGTATTACAGGGGAAGCTTGGAATCATGTAATTATTCGTGTAGTTATTGTCCATTTTCTAAGAAACCACAGAGCAGCAAAGAATTAGAAAAAGATAAAGAAAACCTTGTACAATTTGTATCTGCACTTCTGGACAAGGAAAATGGAGTTTCCAGGGAATGTGCTGTACAGATTGTGCCATATGGCGAAGCACTTATACATAAATATTACTGGCAGGAGATGGCGCTCCTTAGCAGAAGCCCTCTTATTGAAGCTGTTGGGGCACAGACCAACTTAAGCTTTGATGTGGATACCATGATAAAGGTATTTATTAGAAATAATGGCATAATTAGTAAATTAAAATTGTGGTGTACATTCCATCCGTCAATGGTTACAATAGATAAATTTTTGTCACAATGTAATAAATTGTCAATATATAATATAAGTTATTGTGCTGGTGCAACAGCTGACCCCGTGCAGATTAATAATATACATACACTGCGCCGTTGTCTTCCAAAGGAAATATATCTATGGATTAATAAACTGGATGGTCTGGGACGCAGGTATACAAGTGAAGAGATAAAAGCATTTATGGATATAGATGAATATTTTAATCTTGAGTTAAAACACCATAAAGCGGATATTAGCAAATGTACAGACAGTTGTTTTATTGAAGCTGGCGGAACTGCTAAACGCTGTAATATTTGTTCACCATCTGCTTCTAGTGTATGTACAAGGAAAACTTGCAGCTGTTATCTGTCTTATTGTAACCAGTCTCTGCCAGAAATGGTTTTCTTTGGAAGGTATCCGTCATTCCGTATCCCTGTTTATCCAGATGCAGTATTTTTTGATATAGATGGAACTCTTATAACAGGAAATAGTAAACAGATTACTGATGAAACAGCACAGATGTTAAGAAGGCTTTCTATGCATAGCAGTATATTTCTTGCGACATCACTTCCATATAATACTGCAATGCATAAAGTAAGCAAAGTAAAGGATATAATACAAGGCGGGGTATTTGCGCAAGGGGGAATGTGCAGGATATTTGCAAGGAAATATAAGAAAGTCTTTCCATTAGAAACTGCAAAACTTGGTATAATAAAAGAAAATGCAGGCAAATATGGATATTTTGTGCATATTTATAGAGAAAGACATAACAATGTTATATATAAAATTACCCTTTCATTTAATAAATATAAAAATATGGACAACTTAATAAAGCAGGCAGCGTTTAATATTGGTCTTACAGACAGTTTTTATAATCCTTTGGAAAATGTAAATATTATATTTGAGGATGGATGTATACAGATAGTAGATAAGATGGCAGGCAAAAAAGAGGGTGTAGGGTATATATGTAGTGAGATGGGGTATTTACCAGATAAAATAGCAGTGTTTGGGAATTCTGCAAGTGATATACCAATGTTAAAAGAATATAAGTTTTCTGTAACTGTAAATGCAGATAAGGAAACAGAAGAAGCCGCAACATACCATATACAGACACTTATATAATCATGTTCCCAGGACGTGTTTGAAAATTAAATATTTCACAAGTTATGTGGTTCTGGCAATTCCAAAATTTTACCAGAGTATCTTTGTGTAATTTTAATTTTCAAACACGCCATAGGTAGTTTATAGTTATCTTTACTGGCTTTGGATAATAACATATTTATTGTATAACCAAAGAAATAATATGATTAATTGACTTATAATAAAAGCCGCAATATAATATAGATATAACATCTGGCGTATAGCAGGTAGTATTTTTGAATAAAAACGAGGAGGGGTTACATGCGTGGCAAAAAGAAAAAACAAGGGGAAAATACAGATTATACATATATGCAGGCACTAAGAAATAAAAAAGTACCTTTACTTGTGCTGGATCCAGACTGGCATGAACTTTTTCCAGAACACCGCAAGACAGACGGGATAAGAAGGCGTGAAAAGCGGTTAAGTGACCTTATAAAAGAACAGGGGCAGACTTCTAATGACATAAAGGAATACGAGAAGGCAAAAAAGGTTATTATGGATAATATAGTGAATAATATGACTGATGGAAGTGAGCCTGGAGGTTTCCTTAAAGCAAGAAAACAGGAAAAGAACCAGAAGCTTATGGCAGAACTTAATGATAAAATCACTGAAGCAGAGGAAAACCAGAAGCAGATACCTGCCCAGATACAATCTGCTAATAAAGAGCTGCTTGTTGAAGCCATGAAGGTATGTTATGATGAACTTACTTACAATACAAGGCAGATTGAGGCACTTGAAGAGTGGATAAGGGAAACAAGGAACCAGCTTAAGGATAAAATCCTTGAAAAGCAGGATATGGAGATGCGGAATACACAGATGTATAAATATATGCATAACCTGTTAGGGGCAAAAACTGTAGAAATATTTGACAGGGACCACCATGTATGGAAGGAAAATATTGAAAACAAATAAGACAGGTACAGATAATGGGCAGAATTATTGGTATAGGGACTGATATAGCTGATGTAGGAAGGATACTTAAAGCAGTGCAGAAAGTATCCTTTTTAAATAAATGCTATACAGATAGCGAACAGAAACTTATAGAAAAAAGAAAACGCAGTGCAGCTTGTAATTTTGCAGGTAAAGAAGCAGTGGTGAAAGCATTTGGTACAGGCTTTACAGGCATACTTCCATCTGATATTGAAATTCTCCGCAACGAAAAAGGAGCTCCATATGTAAATCTTTATGGAAAGGCAAAAGAAGTTTCAGACAAGCTTGGTATAGATAAAATCCATATTTCATTAAGTGATACTAAAGAAAGTGCTATTGCCTATGTTATAGCTGAAAGATGCAAGGAGTAAGTAAAAAAGATTTATAAAACTTGGAGATAAAGTATTAAAATGATGCCTGGCAGAAAGAGGGATTATTGTGGAATATATTGTAAATGCGGCAGAAGCAGCAAAAATTGACAGAATATCAATACATGAAATAGGGATACCATCTGTTGTGCTTATGGAAAAAGCTGCAATGGCACTTGCACGCTGTGCGTCAGATGCATGTGGGAAATATGTACAATTAAATTGTAATGGTATAAACAGTAAGCCACGTATACTTGCTGTATGTGGAACGGGAAATAATGGTGGTGACGGGGCAGCTGCTGCAAGGCTGCTTAATGGGCAGGGATATAGTACAGATATCCTGCTTGCAGGCAGCAAGGAAAAGATGTCAGAAGAAATGCGGATACAAGTGCAGATAGCAGAGAAGCTTGGTATAAGGTTTATCACAAAGCCAGAGGATAATGAATATACTGTTATTATAGATGCACTTTTTGGAACAGGCCTGTCAAGGGATATTGAAGGGGTATATGCAGAATGGATACACTGGATTAATTCACAACATTCTGTAGTTATCGCTACAGATATACCATCAGGGATAAACGCAGACAATGGAAAAGTCTGTGGGTGTGCTGTTAAAGCAGAATATACAGTGACATTTGGTTTTAACAAAAGAGGTATAATAATGTTTCCAGGTGCGCTTTATAGCGGCAAAGTTATAACAGAAGATATAGGCTTTCCAGATATTGCAGTACAAAAAGCAGCTCCAGGTGCTTATACTTATAATAAAACTGATATAGAAAAACTTGTGCCTGAACGTATGGCACGCACTAATAAAGGCAGTTTTGGAAAAGTGCTTGTAATTGCAGGCTCTAAAGGAATGAGCGGGGCATGTTTCCTTGCGGCAAAGGCAGCATACCGTATGGGCTGCGGGCTTGTAAAGATTGCAACAGCAGAACAGAATACAGATATATTAAAAATAAAGCTTCCAGAAGCAATAACAGGTTCATATGAAAATGGCATAATAGATGATATAAACTGGGCAGATGTAATTGCGATAGGACCAGGTATTGGCACGGATAACAGTGCCAGCAGGCTTGTATCAGAAGTATTAAAGATAAAAGATAAACCCGTTGTAATGGATGCGGATGCAATTAATATACTGCCGATGCTTCGTCTTGTAAAAAGTGGATATGATAAATACGGGCTTGGAAGTAATTTTATAATTACGCCGCATTTAAAGGAAATGAGCAGGCTGACAGGTGCGCAGGTCCAGGATATACAAGAGAATATAATAGAATATGCATCATGCCATAAAGATGGATGTACAGTTGTTCTAAAAGATGCAAGAACTGTTGTATCAGATGGAAAGAAAATTTATATTAATACAACAGGTAATAATGCACTATCTACAGGCGGTTCAGGTGATGTACTCTGTGGCATGGCAGCAGGCCTTCTGGCACAGGGCATGGAGGGGATTGATGCAGCAGCACTTGCTGTATTTGTGCATGGGCTCGCAGCAGAATCATATACCAGAAATAAAAGCAGAAATTCAATGGTTGCCTCTGACATTATAGAAGAACTGCCATATGTACTGCCATTCTGATAAAACAGTATACCATAGAGTATGTTGAAACAGCATATATTACTCTGGCAAATTCCAGACATTTTACCAAAAGGCAGCTGTTTGGGGGCGCTGGTGTTTAAAGCTGGTATTCAATGCTTATATAGAAACTTTTGTTTCTATTAAGCATTTGCGGTTTTATGCACCACTGCGCATCCCATCCAAGCGCAATGCGTGCAAAGCCATGTGCAACATGGCTTCCGGTTGGTAAAATTTTGGAATTGCCAGAGCCAATAATCTATAAAATATTTAATAAAAGACAGGTAAAGATATGAAAGATAAAGAAAAGGGAAATATAAAAGAATACTACAGGGTACAGGCAAATATCAACCTGGATGCAATTTACCAGAATGTTGCCAATGCAAAGAAACTATTAAAACCAGGTACTAAGATAATGGCTATTGTTAAAGCAGATGGTTATGGGCATGGAGCTATAGAAACAGCCTCTGTAATTGACAGCATAGTTGATGCTTATGGAGTTGCAATACTTGAAGAAGGAATTGAACTGCGCCAGGCAGGTTTTACAAAAGATATACTAATATTAGGGTTTACACCTGCACCATTATATGAACCAATGATAAATTACAATATAACAACTGCTGTATTCCAGCTTGATATGGCACAGAAGATTTCAGAAACAGCAGTAAAACTTGGCAAAAAAGCACATATACATATTGCACTTGATACAGGCATGAACCGTATCGGGTTTAAACAGGATAATGAAAGCCTGGACATTATAAAACAGATTGCTGCACTGCCTGGAATTTTAATTGATGGCTGCTTTACACATTTTGCAAGGATGGATGAAAAGGACAAAACCAAAGCAAAAATACAGTTTGAGCGTTTTATATTGTTTACAAAACGTATTGAAGCAGCAGGAATAAAACTTCCATTAAAACATGCCGCAAACAGCGCAGCAATAATAGAAATGCAGGAAACAGGCCTTGACATGGTACGTGACGGGATATCTGTCTATGGCATGTATCCTTCAGAAGAAGTTGATAAATTCCGTCTGGCACTTATACCAGCAATGGAGTTAAAGGCACATATTTCATTTGTTAAGACTATTGGTGCAGGAGAAGAAATAGGGTATGGTGGGACATATACAACAACAGGCAGGACAGTTGTTGCAACAATACCTGTTGGTTATGCAGACGGATATCCAAGGGCATTATCGGGTAAAGGACGTGTACTGGTACATGGGCAGAGTGCAAAAATTATAGGCAGGGTCTGTATGGACCAGTTTATGGTTGATGTAACAAATATTGAAGGTGTTAAAGAAGGGGATATTGTTACCCTCGCAGGGCGTGATGGCGATGAGTATATTTCCATAGAAGAAGTTGCTGGAATGGCATATTCATTTAATTATGAATTTGTCTGCAATATAGGAAAACGTGTTCCAAGGGTATATTACCACAATGGGAAAATAACAGGGACAAAGGATTATTATCCAGTATATTAAATTAATGCATGTCCAAGCTTCTGTATTCTTAATTATGTGAAGAAAATATTAACGTATGCGAATACTTCTCTTAAAATATGGAAAGGATAGGAAGGAGAAGATTTAAAATACATATTTTTGGCCGGTAAAAAACGGTTTTGGCTTCTCGAAAATAGTGAAATGGAGCGTGGACGTTTTGAATATTAGACGTGGTGATATATTTTTTGCTGATTTAAGGCCAGTAGTGGGCTCTGAACAGGGAGGCATAAGGCCGGTGCTTATTATACAGAATGATATGGGCAACAGGCACAGCCCTACAGTAATATGTGCTGCAATAACCTCAAAAATGAACAAGGCAAAACTTCCTACACATGTAGCACTGGAAGTTAAAAAGTATGATATAATCAAAGATTCTGTAATCTTACTTGAACAGATAAGGACAATCGATAAATCAAGGCTGCGTGAAAGGGTGTGCCACCTTGACAATGAAATACTTGACAGGATAGACAAGGCACTCTGTATAAGCCTTGCACTTGACTGCGGATGTGCAGACAGTAGCAGTACAAGAATAGAAAGCAGGGAATTGGCAGGAAAGGTATAAACGGACAGATGAAAATAACAATACTGGCAGTAGGGAAATTAAAAGAACAATACTTTACAAGTGCAGTCCAGGAGTACAGCAAACGCCTGGGCAGGTATTGTAAACTGGAAATAATAGAAACTGCAGATGAAAAAACACCTGATAATGCAAGCACTAATGAAGGTAATATAATACGTGCAAAAGAAGCAGGAAGACTTAAGAAATACATAAAAGATGATGCTTATGTAATTGCACTTGCAATTAATGGGAAACAGATGCCATCAGAGGGTTTTGCGGATAAGCTGGACAAACTTGGTATAAGAGGAATAAGCCATATTATATTTATTATAGGAGGTTCAACAGGGCTTGACAGCAGTATACTTGAAATGGCTGATGAAGAAATAAGCTTTTCACTAATGACATTTCCACACCAGCTTATGCGTGTTATATTATTAGAACAGGTGTACAGGGCTTACAGGATAATAAATGGTGAGCCATACCATAAATAATAACAAAAGTTGCATTATGGAGGATAAATAGTTTATGGGAAATGAATACAGACCAGAAGAACTTAAGAAATTTTATGATGGAATACCACATGGCAAGACAAGGCTTGCTGCTATAAAAAGTGCAATAGAAATGGCAGACCAGAACAATGATATACCATTTATGATATATTTCCGTGAAGATTTATGTGAAGAATCATGTTTTTATGGCAATAACATGGAAATGATGGTAACATTTCCAGATATTTTAAAGCTTTCAGACAGGTATCCTGATGCCCCGTCTACACAGTTTGATACTAATTTTAAAAATGCGCTTGAGCATATATTATGGGTATATAAATGGGTAGTTGGACAGTGTTCTTCATTTTACCAGATTCCAATGGAAGACTGTATGGAATTTTTTGAAGATTTTAAAAGACGTTCACTTGGATATGGATTTAATTTAAAACCATATTACAGGTTATTATATGGATTTTACCACTTTGATGATGAAAAATCAGACGAGGCTTACTATAATTATGAGAAAATCCCAAGAGATGGAAACAGCAACTGCCGTGCATGTGACAGAAATACAGAGATAAGTTTTTACCTGGATAAGGATAATTTTGGAAAAGCCAGGGAATTATCAGAAGATATTGAGAATTTTAAGTTAAGATGTGGTAATGACAATTCTGCATGGATAAGGATGAAAAAAAGTTTTATGGGATATTACATTGATAAAGGGTATTATGAAGAAGCAGATGAAATAGCGTATCTGCTTGAACATAATATGAACCAGAAAACAGAAGGCCAGCCATGGGATGAGATTTTAAGATGTTATGCATTTACCAGGCCAGGCAGGGCATTAAGGATATTTAAAAAATATTGGAAAAGATGGCAGGAGAGCACAAACCCGTCAGATGAATTTGATGAAGTCTCCAACATATGTTGTTTCTGGAAAAAATACATAAAAGAAAGTAACAAAGACACTGTAAAAATTGGGTTTGATTCTTCTTTTCCATTGTACAATCAAGAAAAGGTTTATAAAATACAGGATTTATTTGAGTATTATTATAAAAGGGCAGAAGATATTGCCATAAAATTTGATAAAAGAAACAATGCCAGCAGCTATATGGACGAATTAAGTGAAAAGTTAGACATTGTATAATAAAGATGTTAAAATGGTATTTATAGCCAGCTGCCAGTACAGTAACGGGCATCTGGAAATAAATAAAAATGGAGGGATAAGATGGATTATAACCCAGAAGAAATAAAGAACCATTATAATGAAATTCCACATGGAAAAGCCAAGTCAGATGCTATAAGACAAGCAATAGAGATGGCAGACCAGAACAATGATTTGCCATTTATGATATATTTCCGTGAAGAGATATGTGCTGAGTCATGTTTTTATGGCAATACTATGGAAATGATGGTGGTATTTCCAGAGATGTTATCAATAATAGACAGACATCCAGATATACCTTCTACACAGTTTGATGCTGGATATAAAAATGCTTTGGACCATATATTATGGATTTATAAATGGGTAGTTGAAGAATGTGCCAGCTTTTACCAGATTCCAATGGAAGACTGCATTAAATTTTTTGAAGATTTTAAGAAGCGTTCCCAAAGCTATGGTTATAATTTAAGGCCATATTACAAGGCATTTTATTATTTTTATGACTGGGATAAGGAAAAGGCAGATAAAGCTTTCCATAATTTTGAAAGAATACCAAGGGATGGAAATAGTGACTGCCATGCATGTGAAAGAAATACAGAGATAGAATTTTATCTGAAAAATGGTAATTTTAGAAAAGCAGCAAAACTTTCAGCAGATATTGAAGATTTCAGGCTTACATGTGGTGACCACTGGTCTGCATGGCTTAGAATGAAGATTTTATTTTTTGATTATTATATGGATAACTGTGAATTTGAAAAGGCAACAGAAATAGCACTTATACTTGAACGCAGGATTAGTGATAAAAAAGAATTCCAGATATGGGGTAATATTATAAACTGTTATGCACATACAAAACCAGGCAGGGCATTAAGGGTATATAAAAAGTACTGGAGGACATTAGAAGACTGGCGTACACCACAGGATTTGTTTGAGTCAATGATGAATACTTGCTGCTTCTGGCATGTTATTAAACTTGGCGGCAAGGAAACGGCAAAGCTTGATTTAGATAATTCTTTCCCATTATATAATGAGGACAAAAGCTATAATATAGAAGATTTATATAATTATTATTATAATAATGATGAAGTTATTCCATAAAATTTTTTTATGTGAATTATTGATA
>VSNJ01000144.1 GCA_009774235.1 Lachnospiraceae bacterium | reverse complement strand
AGACAAATTTTTTATATAACCATCTTGTTCTAATTCTAATCCTATCTCTAAAGCAGTTGCATAAGTAGAATTAGCAATTACATATACTGCATCTGGATATTCCAGGCAACATTTCTGGTAATTATATACTGGTACTCCTAAAAGAAAACTTCCTTCATTTCTTTTAGCATTATCACAAAAACAAACAATGTTATATCCTAATGAAATTAATTTTAATAATATTTCTTCTCCATAACCCGCTGCACAATATATAATAATTTCATCATTAAAATTTAACTTATTAATAAAGTTTTTAGCCACCACTTTTTCTCCTTAAAACGAAATATTATTATGAGTTTTAAAATAAAAATTCATTTATCTGTCTGTCCATACATTCTGAAATATTTCCTCCTGAAAGCCAGCATTTTGACCATTCAACTGTCTTATGTACTGCTGTTTCCAGATTCCACCGTGGTTTCCATCCAAAAACAGATTTTATCTTTGAACAGTCCAGTTTCAGATAATTATCTTCATGTGGACCACCATCCCCTTCCTGTACCCATTCTGCACCATCATCCCAGCATTCTACAAATAAACTTACTAAATCAGCAGTCCTTAAACAGTCTGTTTCATCCGGCCCTACATTATAACATCCTGCATATGAATGGTCCCCATACTGCTTTGCTGCAACCATAAGGTATGCCATTACTGGTTCAAGTACATGCTGGTATGGCCTGACAGAACCAGGGTTACGTACTTTTATTTTTTCTTTATTACAACATGCCCTTACACAGTCTGGAATAATCCTGTCTTCTGAAAAATCACCCCCGCCAATTACATTACCAGCCCTGGCAGTGGATACTGGCACTGCTGCAGAACCATCACCTGCAGTGAAAAAAGAAGATTTATAGGAATGTGTCACAAGCTCTGAACAGGATTTGGAATTAGAATATGGGTCACGCCCACATAACTCTTCATCCTCACGGTATCCCCATTCCCACTCCCTGTTCCTGTACACCTTGTCAGTAGTAACATTCAGGAATGAACCTGTACAGGCAGAATTACGTATGCATTCCAGGATATTTACAGTCCCTAAAATATTTGTGCTGTATGTATAAAGAGGGTCTTTATAAGACTCCCGTACAAGCGGTTGTGCCGCCATATGTATGACAATATCTGGCTTTACAGAATCAAATGCTTGTTTTAACCTGTTATAGTCACGTATATCTGCATAAAATGATTTTACCTTGTCCTGCAGCCCTATAAGCTTGAAAAGGCATGGCTCTTCTGGGACATCCAGTGAATAACCTGATACATCTGCACCTGCATTTAACAGTGTTTCCACCATCCATGACCCTTTAAAACCAGTATGCCCTGTAATAAAAACTTTCTTATTTTTATAAAATGATAAATCCACCATACTGCCTTCCATAACCTTTCTCTAATATAAAAAATGCTTAAACTTGTCCTGCCTCCATACAGATGCTGGCAACACACCTTTCTGTAGTTCCTGGTTACACACCAGTACCATGGCAGCTTTGCAGTGTCCAGGGTATTACACAGTACATGCCATACATTTTCTGTTAAATTATTTTACTACTGGTCACAACAAACGCTTATAAACATGCCTTTATTTCTTCTGCCATCTTCATAAGCATATCCCCTGTCATTCCAGGGAATACCCCTATCCAGAAAGTATTATCCATTATCCTGTCCGTATTTTTTAAACTTCCTACAATGCGGTATCCTGCATCTTTTTCCCTCATAACATCAAAACATGGGTGTTTTACCAGGTTACCAGCAAAAAGCATCCTTGTCTGTATGCCTTCTTTCTCCAAATGCCTGACAATCCTGCTTCTTCCAACACCCTCTTTACATGTAATGGCAAAACCAAACCAGCTTGGGATTGAATTTTCTGTAGCTTCAGGTAATACAAGGTACTCCCCGCAGTCTTTTAAGGCACTATATAAAATATCAAAATTTTTACGTCTTTTTTCTGTAAACCCTACAAGTTTTTTAATCTGTGCACAGCCTATTGCCGCCTGCATATCTGTCGCTTTCAGGTTGTAACCAAAATGGGAATATACATATTTATGGTCATACCCTGGAGGTAATTCCCCATACTGGCCGTCAAACCTGTGGCCACACATGCCATCCTGCCCCGGGCTGCATGAACATTCCCTGCCCCAGTCCCTCATTGAACGCATTATTTTATGTAACAGAGGGTTATCTGTATATACAGCACCACCTTCACCCATTGTTATATGGTGTGGTGGATAAAAACTTGAAGTTCCTATGTCACCTAATGTCCCTGTAAAATATTCCCTGCCATCCATAATATATTTTGAACCAAGTGCATCACAGTTATCTTCTACAAGCCATAAGCCATGCCTGTCACAGAACTCTTTTACTGCCTTTATATCAAAAGGGTTGCCAAGTGTATGTGCAAGCATTACTGCTTTTGTATGGCAGGAAACTGCCTCTTCAAGCTTTGACACATCAATATTGTAACCTGGTACTGCCACATCAACAAAGACTGGCACTGCACCATATTGTACTATTGGTGCAACTGTTGTTGGGAAACCCGCTGCAACTGTAATTACTTCATCACCCCTCTGTATTGCCCTGTCCCCAAGAAGCGGTGATGTCAGTGCCATAAATGCCAGCAGGTTTGCTGATGAACCTGAATTAACAAGTGAACAGAATTTTACACCTAGTGTACTGCAGAATGTACCCTCAAATTCTTTGGTATACTTCCCTGAAGTAAGCCAGAAATCCAGGGAACTTTCAACTAGGTTGCACATTTCCTCCCCATCAAAAACACGGCCCGCATAAGGTATCTTATCCCCTTCATGGTATCCATCTTTTCCCTTTTTATATGTATTATAATATTCACTAATTAAACCAAGTAATATTTTTCTGGCTTCTGGTTCACTTTTATTTTCAAACATTCCTGATATCTCCTTATAATCCACATATTTTACTTATTTCCAGTCTGTAAACCAATAAAATATTATTATGAAACCAGCTTAAGCAATGTTTCACAAACAAATTCAATATCTTCTTCAACAAGGTTATGTGCCGCAGGCAGCACAATCCCTTTCTCGTAAAAGTGTTGTGAAACAGGAGTTTCAAATCTTTTTTCATACATTGGGAAACGGCTCATCTGTGGAAAACCTGTCCTGCAAAAAATATTATAATCCCTTAATTTGTTTTCAACATATTGTGCAGAAACTTCTACCTCATCTGTTAAAAAACATGCAGGATATGTATAATTTGCAAAAGTACCTTCTTTTTCTTTTACCATCTGTATTTTACTGCTTTGTTCAAGGCGTCTGGCATACCATCCATATATTTTTCTTTTATTATCTACAAGTTCATTAATACGGCGTATCTGCACTGTTGCCATTGCTGCTGGCAGACTTCCAATAGTATATTGGTATCCCATTTCATCAGACCAGAAATTTGCCTGGCTGTCTGTCCTTCCCATAGAAGCAAACAGACAAGCCTTTTTATATATTTCTTCATTATTAGTAACAAGTACACCACCTTCACTTGCAACAGCAATTTTTGCTCCCTGGAAACTTATACATCCAACATCACCAATTGTCCCACATTTTTTATCTTTATATATAGAACCTAATGCTGGGGCTGCATCTTCTATTACTTTAAGGTTATATTCTTTTGCTATACTAGTAATTTCGTCCATATCAGCAGGAATACCAAAATTATGTACTACCATAATTGCTTTTGTCTTTGGTGTAATTGCTTTTCTTATTTCCTCTGGATTAATACAAAGGGTTTCAGGTATAATATCAACAAATACACACTTTGCCCCTGTATAAGCAATGGAATGGGCAGTTGCAACCCAGCTATGGTCTGTTACAATTACCTCATCCCCTTCTTTTAATCCAATAGCAACAGCAGCAAGATGCAAAGCTTGTGTACAGCAATGTGTCCCTATTGCATATTTGACACCAAGATAATTTTTAACTTCATCTTCAAATTCTTTCATATATTTATCATAATTCCCATACCATCCTTCAGCAGCAGCTTCTTTTACATAACTGGTTTCTCTTTCTGTAATCCATGGTCCTGCGAAACTTATTTTTTTCCTCATTTTATTTCCTCTTTTTCCCAAATAATACTTTAACTGTTACATTTTCCAAATAAAAACTAATGATAAAACCAATAAATTTTTAAACTCTAATATCCCCATTTAAAACTATTTTCTATTATTAAAGAACATGCTTTTTGTATTACAGATATATCCCTTGCAAAACAGAACCTAAGTACATCTTTTCCAGAACTTCCACTATAAAAAGCGTCTCCTGGTACAGTACCTATTCCTGTTTCATCCAACAAATAAATACACTTTTCCTTACTATCCTTTCCTGGCAAAACTGATACATCTGCCAGAATATAATATGCCCCTTCTGGAATAAATGGATATAAACCACACCTTGACAATGTGTCACATAATAAGTCCCTTTTTTCTTTGTAACTATTACAAATTTCCATATAAAACCTGTCTTGTAGGTTCTCAATAGCTTTTGCAACTGCATACTGGGCAGGGGATGGTGCACATACATAAAAAAGGTCATTTACTTCACCTATCAGTTCTGATAACTGTCCACCAGCAATTGAGTATCCAATCCTCCATCCTGTAATACTATATGTTTTAGAATATCCGGATATAGTTACCGTCCTGTCCTTTAATACTGGCAGTGAAGCAGGACTTACATGTTTTTTTCCGTCAAACACTATATATTCATATATTTCATCAGATAAAAGAAATAAATTATATTTTTCACATAAAGTTCCTATTTTATTTAATTCTTCTATAGAAAAAACTTTCCCACATGGGTTTACTGGATTACTGATAAGTATTGCCCTTGTATTAGGATTAATTGCAGACTCCAGACAATCAAAGTCTATCTTCCAGCTTTCATGTATTAATTTTACATATACTGGTTTTAAATTAAGGGAAACCAAAGTATACTCATGATATCCATAAAACGGTTCAAACAAAATAATTTCATCCCCTGGATTAAATAATGCATAACAAGTACAATATAATGCACCTGTTGCACCACAACTTACAACAATATTCCTGTCAGGATCACATTTTATATGGTTATATTCCAACGCTTTCTTTGCTATCTGTTCCCTTAAATATTGGATTCCATCACATCTTGTATAAGAATTATACCCAAGCCTGGTTGCTTCTTTAATTCCATCTTGCAATATTTCTGGTAATGGCAAATCACATATCCCCTGTGACAAATTTATACCAGAAACCTTATCACATTCAACTGACATATTTCTAATTTCCGATTGTACCAGTTCTGACATTCTATATGATGGTCTAAATTTCATAATATATTTACCTTCTTTCATTTGTCAAAAGGATTTAATTGTGTTATCTATTCTTTTACATATTTCATGCGTATATAACATCTTTCTGCTATATCAGGATCCAGGCTATAATCAATTTCCCATTTTACCTCATCCCCATAATCATTTTTTACCAATGCAATCCTGCTTTCTTCAAAAAATCCATGATTCAGGTAAAAATTTATAGCATGTATATTATCATTAAACACATCTAAAAAAAAATCTTTTAACTTTAGTTCTTCTTTTCCCCATCTTATAATTGTTTCAAGTGCTGCACCCATAATACCTTTTACAGCATCCTTCTTTCCACGGAGTACAGCATCAATATCTGATGAGTAATTTACAAAATCGAAACCAGCTAAACCAATCTGTCCTATATATTTATTATTTAAATCTACAATAATAAATAAAATTCTCTTTTCATTTTCTAATATAAATGTTTTTAACCATTTTTCTGTCCTGTCATCTGTAACCTCAAATGTGCCAGTACCTGCATCAGGATTTTTGCGCCTCCATTCACTTAATTCACTTGTAATACCTGGCATTGAAACCTTATAATCAAATGTAACAGGCCTTAAATATCCAGACAGCACATCCCCTGTATAAACTGGCAGCATATGCAGTATATCTGTTTTTTTACTTCTTTTATATTCTTTCAGTTTATTACAAATACTTTTTTCCAACATTACTTTCACCCTTAATCTGTAATATAGTTATTTATAAACTTATAATTCCCATCCTTTTACAGGCTCAATAACCATTTCTTTTTTAAATTCCTCTCTTCCTAAAAATGGATACATATCTTCAATAGGTTTAGACATAAGGCTTCCATCCTGTAACTCAACTGATGAAACTGACGGAATAACTTCCTGGTTTCTAATTGACATAACTTCACAAATAACAGGCCTGTCTGACTCCATAATTTCTTTAAACTGGCTGGACATTTCTTTTACTCTTTCCATCTTGTAATATTCTATTCCATATGCGTATGCTATTTTTGATAAATCTGGAAAAGATATTCCTGATTCATTATCTGTACCGATATATCTTTCATCAAAATATTTTTTTTGTGTTGCCCTTATTGTTAAATATCCATCATTATTTAAAACAAATAATTTAACCGGTAGATTATGATATAACATTGTCTGTAACTCCTGGATATTCATCTGGAAACTTCCATCACCTGTTATGCCAATTATTCTTCCTTTACCTTTAGCAACTGAAACACCAATTGCAGCTGGCAGTGTAAATCCCATCTCTGCCTGTGCACCACTTGTAATATACCTTTGTTTTAAACTGCTTGTTTTTAATCCCTGTGATGGAATAAACAATGCAGAACCTGTATCTGTTACCACCACATCATCTTCATCCAGACATTTTGATAATTCTTCAATAAATACGTACAGATTAATTCCTGCCGAATCATCATAGTATTCATCCCTGCACACAGGATATTTCTCTTTCCATGAAAAACACTTCTGTCTCCATTCATCAATACTTTCCAGTTCCAGCCCTGAAGACAGTATTTTATCTATTACATCCCTGACATCAGCAATAACAACCTGGTCTACATGTACTGTATTTTTCATATGTTCGTATTTATCAATATCAACTGCTATTACTTTTGCTTCTCTTGCAAAATATTCATACTGCTGTCCTGTACTGCTTACACTTAGCCTGCTTCCTAATGCTACTACCAGGTCCGCATTTTGTACTGCAAAATTTGCCGCTCTTGTCCCCTTATTCCCAATTCTTCCAATATTATACTGGTCAGTTGTTGGCAGTACATCCAGACCCATACGTGAACAGACAACCGGAATTTTATATTTATGTATTAGTTCATAAAACTTTTTTACTGCCCCTGAAATCCTTATTCCATGGCCAGCAATTATAACTGGCCGTCTAGCTTTCTTAATATCATCCACCAGTCCTCTTAATTCCCATTCACTAATAGCAGTCTTTTCTTGTTTAATTTCTTTTTCATCAAAATGTTTCATATGGCTGGTATCAATTCTTGCTGCCTGTATGTCCAATGGAACATCAATCCACACTGGCCCACGCCTGCCATGTTTTGCAATATAGAATGCTTTCTCTAAATGGTACAGTGTACTATCTGGGCTATCAATCATAACTGTATATTTTGTTATAGGCCTTACAAGGCTTGTAATATCTGCTTCCTGGACTCCTATCTGCCGTATAGGCAGGCCTGTATATGAAATAGTTTCTTTTATTTTGCACTGGCCAGAAATAAATACACATGAAACGTTATCCTGCCATGCATTTAAAACTCCTGTTATTGCATTTGTACCTCCACATCCTGTTGTAAAATATGCACACCCCATACCAGCATATTTCGCATAAGCAACAGCAGCCATTGCTGCTGCCTGTTCATGGTGGCAGGAAACCTTATTAAGCTCTTTATTACATGCTAAGCCATCTGTAAGATACATCACTCCTCCGCCAGGTACCATAAAAATATCTTTTATTCCCTGGCTTTGGATATATGATGCTATTAAATCACACACTCTCATTTAATTCCTCCAGTATAATCAGGCATATGGATTCACAATTCCACCTGAAACCATGTAATATCCCTAGATTTTTATTTTAATTTATACATCCCATGTTTTCCATGGTGCTTTCCCTTCTTTTAACAGCTTTTCTAATATATCCTTTTCTCTTTTATTATCCATACATTGCCAGAAACCATTATGCATATATGATATTAATTCGCCCTTGTGTACCAGCTTTTCCAATGGAACTTTTTCAAATATAGTCTGGTCATTTTCCAGATAACTAAATATATCTGGTTCTAGTACCATATAACCTGCATTAACTGGTACACCATCAGCCAGGCTTTTTTCCCTGAAAGCTTTTACAGCACCATCACCTCCGATATCCAGTATCCCTTTTTGCTGTTTAAGCATTACAGAAGTGAGTGTTGCTGTTTTTCCATGTTTTCTATGGAATTTAACTAATTCAGCAATATTAACATCACATACAGCATCACCATATGTCATCATAAATGTTTCATCCTTTACATATGGCTGTATCCTCTTAAGACGTCCTCCAGTCATTGTATTTAATCCTGTATCAACCACTGTTACTTTCCATGGTTCACAAAACTGGTCATGTATAAACATGCTGTCTTTCCCTTTTGTAAAATCAAATGTAACATTACTGTTATATAAAAAATAATTTGCAAACCACTCTTTAATAATATGCTGTTTATAACCCGCACATATAATAAATTCATTATAACCATAATAGGAATATTCTTTCATAATGTGCCATAAAATAGGTTTACCACCTATTTCAACCATTGGTTTGGGTTTAACTTGTGTTTCCTCTGAAATACGTGTACCAAACCCTCCAGCAAGTAAGACTACTTTCATTATTTCTCCTTTATGTATTAATTACATTTATATTAAAACTATAAATTTTTTCAATACCATCAAAATAATAACTTAATGAAAAAAGTTAATTATTAAATAAATTAAAGATAATGGTAAACCTGGAAATTATCAAAAAATTCTTTTTCCCATTCTTCTATTTTTACAATTGATTTTAATATACTTTTTTTATAATATTTTTCTCTGCTTTTATAATAACTATATTGTTCTGGATATTGTTTTTTTACTATTTTAAAACTTTTACAATTAAGAATTTTAGCAATTACTTTTTTATAAATAATTTCAAATAACAAAATATTATTTATGCCTTTTTTGATTATCTGGCATTTATCATTTACCAAAACAGTTTTTCCTTTATTTTTATCAAATTCTTCTTCCCATGTATCAACATAAAACCAGTTTAATATACACTGGAATAATAAAAATACTTTTTCTTCAGGGTTCATATCTATTTTTCCAGATAAATATAATGAAAAGTCAAATAAATCTTTCATTGTTATTGACCATTTTTCCTGATAAATGTTAGGACGAAAAATTTCTTGTAGCAAAAAATCCTTTTTCATAACAATATCACCTCTAAAAAAAGCCATATACTGTATACAAATATGTGGATACAATGTTGTAAGATTTCTTTTTTTTACATTGTTTATTAATTTATGGATATTATTAAAAGAGAGCTGTTTTTTATTAAAAACTATACCTGGAATAAAAGCAATCTTTCCTGCATGGAAAAATGCTTCAATCCCTTTTTTATACCTTATATCTTTTTCACTTCTAATATATTTTAAACCATTTGTAATTACATTATAATAAACTATAGAAACATTCTGGTAAGAATCCAACTCATTTACCATTATTGAAATTTGTTCTATATTAAAAAAACGGCATTCATCACTAATAAGCAATAACCAATTTCCTTGTGCATATTCCAATACATTAATAACATTTAAAGAACCAATGTTTGTTTTATTTCTATTATAATGAAACCTGTTATCTTTAATTTTACTTAATAATAAACTGGTGGTATCTTCTGACGCATTATCACTAACTACCACTTCTATATCTTTACTTTTACTTTTTAATATCCCACTAACACATTCATATACTAAAGCAGCACGGTTATATGTAGGTATACAAATACTCAAAACAGGTTTTTTATTCATATTGAATTACCTCCAATAAATCTTTAAATGAATATATATCACAATTTACACAACCTTTCAATGATTCGCTTATTTCCTTATATGAGAAGACAGGAGTTACTATAATAATATCTACATCTAATTTTTGAAGTTTATCCACATCTGAAGCATTAATATATTTTATATCTTTATTTTCTATCTCTTTTTCTTTAAAATCTTCTTTATCAATAATATATTTTATGTTAGCATTTTCATCTTTTAAAACTGAAATAAGATTTTTTCCGATTATACCACATCCATAAATTGCAATTTTATTATATCCCTTTTTTGCTAATGCATTTTTTAAAACAATATTTTTGCTTTTTATCCATAAATTATATAATTCATAGTAAGATTCTAATTTACTATT
>VSNJ01000143.1 GCA_009774235.1 Lachnospiraceae bacterium | reverse complement strand
GAGGTCATGGAAAAGACGAAAAGAAACGTTAAGTTTATATTTTTTATTATAACTAATAATGGTAAACACTAAAAAAGTTGCTAATATAGATTAATGCTATGTGTGGCATCTGCCACCGTAGCTTGTCCATCTGAATTTGAAAGGAGGCTTCATAAATGGCAAAGGGGCATAGGTCTCAGATAAAGAGAGAAAGAAATGCGAACCAGAAAGATACAAGACCTTCAGCAAAATTATCTTATGCAAGAGTTTCAGTACAGAAGGCTTGTTTTGTATTAGACGCCATCAGAGGCAAAGATGTAGAAACAGCAATTGGTATACTGACATACAGTCCAAGAGGTGCTTCACGTATTATTTTAAAATTATTACAGTCTGCAATTGCAAATGCTGAAAATAACAATGGAATGAATCCTGATGATTTATATATTGAAGAATGTTTTGCAAACAAAGGGCCGACAATGAAGAGAATAAGACCAAGAGCCCAGGGCAGGGCATATCGAATCGAAAAGAGAATGAGCCATATAACAATAATTCTCAACGAGCGTTAATTGTTTTACTGGTCTATGAAAGGAGATTAAAATGGGACAGAAAGTTAATCCTCATGGTTTAAGGGTCGGCGTTATCAGCGGCTGGGATTCCAATTGGTATGCAGAAGAGAACTTTGCAGATTTTCTTGTAGAAGATTACAAGATAAGGGAATTTGTAAAGGATAAGTTAAACAATGCATGTATTTCAAAAATAGAGATTGAAAGACCTACTGATAAAGTAAGGGTTATAATACACACAGCAAAGCCTGGTTTTGTAATTGGAAAGGGCGGAGCTGAAATTGAAAAGTTAAAGAAAGAAATTCTTAAAGTAATAGGAAGAAAAGTTGCACTTGATATTAAAATTATGGATATTAAAAATCCTGACAGGCATGCACAGCTGGTTGCTGAAAATATTGCACAGCAGTTAGAGAGCCGTGTTTCTTTCCGCCGTGCCATGAAGTCTGCAATGGGCAGGACTTTAAAGACAGGTGCAAAAGGTATTAAAACAAGCTGTTCAGGACGTCTTGGTGGTGCTGATATGGCACGTACAGAGTTCTACAGTGAGGGAACAATTCCTCTCCAGACACTCCGTGCAGACATTGATTATGGTTTTGCAGAGGCAGACACAACTTATGGAAAGGTTGGTGTAAAGGTCTGGATTTATAATGGTGAGGTACTTCCAACAAAGAACAATGCCAAAAAGGAAGGGAGCGATAAATAATGTTAATGCCAAAGAGAGTTAAACATCGTAAGCAGTTCCGTGGCCGTATGACAGGAAAAGCGCTCAGAGGAAATAAAATTACAAATGGTGAATACGGTATTGTAGCAACAGAGCCTGCATGGATTAAGTCAAACCAGATAGAGGCTGCCCGTGTTGCCATGACACGTTATATTAAGCGTGGTGGTAAAGTATGGATAAAGATTTTCCCAGATAAGCCAGTTACTAAGACACCAGCTGAAACCCGAATGGGTAAAGGTAAAGGTGCCCTTGAATACTGGGTTGCTGTAGTTAAGCCTGGCCGTGTAATGTTTGAGATTTCTGGTGTGTCAGAAGAAATAGCAAAAGAAGCTTTGCGTCTTGCAACACATAAATTACCTGTAAAGTGCAAGATTGTATCCCGGGCAGATTTAGAAGGAGGTGCGGGCAGTGAAGAGTAAACAGTATATGGAAGATTTAAAGAATAAATCTGTAGAAGAATTAAATGCTGATTTAGTAGCTGCAAAGAAGGAGCTTTTTAATCTCAGGTTCCAGAACGCAACTAACCAGTTAGAGAATACAAGCAGAATAAAAGAAGTAAAGAAGAATATTGCAAGAATTAAGACAGTGCTTACAGCACAGAGTTAATGCCATTTTAGTGGAAGCGGCATTGGAAGGAGGACACCCAAGTGGAGAGAAATCTTAGGAAAACACGTGTAGGCAAGGTAGTAAGTGATAAGATGGACAAGACAATCGTTGTTGCTATTGTCGATAATGTGAAGCATCCGCTTTATAATAAAATTATTAAGAGAACTTATAAATTAAAAGCCCATGATGAAGAGAATACCTGCAAAATTGGTGACAGGGTGAAAGTTATGGAAACAAGACCATTATCTAAGGATAAGAGATGGAGGCTTGTGGAAATTATTGAGAGGGCAAAATAGTATTCAGAACAGGCCATATAGAAGCTTGTATATGGCAGAATATGGAGGTTAAACATGGTACAGCAGGAATCAAGGCTTAAAGTAGCTGATAATACAGGTGCTAAAGAACTTCTTTGTATCAGGGTTAAAGGCGGTTCAACAAGGAGATATGCCGGTGTTGGCGATATTATTGTTGCTTCTGTTAAAGATGCAACACCAGGTGGTGTTGTAAAAAAAGGTGATGTTGTTAAGGCGGTTGTTGTACGTACAGTAAAGAGTGTACGCCGCCAGGATGGTTCTTATATAAGGTTTGATGAGAACGCAGCAGTAATTATACGTGATGACAAGACACCAAGAGGAACACGTATCTTCGGGCCAGTAGCCAGGGAGTTAAGGGAAAAACAGTTTATGAAAATCGTTTCATTAGCACCAGAAGTATTATAAGGAGGTGTCATTGTGGCAACAAGTAAAATTAAAAAGGGCGATACAGTAAAAGTTATCGTTGGTAAAGATAAAGGCAGAGAAGGCAAGGTAACAGCCGTTAAAGATGGCAAAGTAATCATTGAAGGAATTAACCAGGTTATGAAGCATACAAAGCCAAGCCAGGCAAACCCACAGGGTGGCATTGTAAAACAGGCAGCCCCTATTGATATGTCAAACGTTATGTACGTTAGCAAAGGCAAACCTTCACGTGTGGGATTTAAATTCCAGGATGGCAAGAAAGTCCGTTATGCAAAAGCAACTGGTGAAGTAATTGATTAATTTCAGAAAGGAGGCTGTTAGCGTTGACCCGTTTAAAAGAAACTTATCAGAAGGAAATCGTTGATGGCATGACCAAAAAGTTTGGTTATAAAAACGTTATGCAGGTACCAAGGCTCGAAAAGATAGTTATTAACATGGGAATTGGCGAAGCAAAAGAAAACTCAAAGGTACTCGATGCTGCTATGGCAGAACTTGCCATTATTTCAGGACAGAAGCCTGTCGCAACAAGAGCCAAAAATTCAATTGCGAACTTTAAAATCAGGGAAGGCATGCCAATAGGGTGTAAAGTTACACTTAGGGGCGAAAGGATGTATGAATTCTTTGACCGTCTTATAAACCTGGCACTGCCACGTGTACGTGACTTCCGTGGTGTAAATCCAAATGCGTTTGATGGCAGGGGTAATTATGCACTTGGTATCAAAGAGCAGCTGATTTTCCCTGAAATTGAATACGACAAAGTAGACAAAGTAAGAGGTATGGATGTTATAGTAGTTACTACAGCTGAGACTGATGAAGAAGCTCGTGAATTGTTGGCACAGTTCGGTATGCCATTCAAAAAATAAGGAGGGAAATTTCATGGCTAAGACTTCTATGAAGGTTAAGCAGCAGCGTAAAGCTAAATTCTCTACAAGAGAGTACAGCCGTTGCAGGATTTGTGGCAGGCCACATGCTTATTTGAGGAAATACGGAATTTGCAGAATCTGCTTTCGTGAGTTAGCTTATAAAGGACAGATTCCAGGCGTGAGAAAAGCAAGCTGGTAAGGAGGTAAAACTAAGATGATGACGAGCGATCCTATTGCAGATATGCTTACAAGAATCCGTAATGCAAATACTGCAAAGCATGATACAGTAGATGTGCCTGCTTCAAAGATGAAGATTTCTATCGCAGAAATCCTTTTAAAGGAAGGTTACATTAGAAAGTTTGATATGGTTAATGTAGATGGTATTAAAATGATTCATATTACATTAAAGTATGGCGTAGATAAGAATGACAAGATTATTTCTGGTTTAAAAAGGATTTCAAAACCAGGTCTCCGTGTCTATGCTGGCAAGGAAGAGCTTCCTAAGGTTCTCGGAGGACTTGGCATTGCAATTATTTCTACAAATAAGGGCGTTATGACAGACAAGGAAGCAAGGAAAGCAAATGTTGGCGGAGAAGTTCTTGCATTTATCTGGTAATTGCAGGAACTAGGACGCATTAATATAAACCTAAGAATATGGAGGTGCACGGCATGTCACGTATCGGAAAAATGCCTATCGCGGTACCAGCAGGCGTAACTGTTGATATTGCAGAAAATAATAAAGTGACTGTAAAAGGACCAAAGGGTACTCTTGAAAGGGTACTTCCTGCAGAGATGGAAATTAAGCAGGAAGGTGAGGAAATCCTGGTATCAAGGCCAAATGACCTTAAGAAGATGAAATCACTGCATGGTCTTACAAGGACTCTTGTATACAACATGGTTACAGGTGTTACAGAAGGTTTTTCTAAAGAACTTGAAGTAAATGGTGTTGGTTACAGGGCACAGAAGCAGGGTAAGAAGCTGGTTCTTTCCCTTGGATATTCACATCCTGTAGAGATGGAAGACCCAGAAGGCCTTGAAGTAATAGTTGAAGGACAGAATAAGATTATTGTCAAGGGTATAGATAAGGAGAAAGTCGGACAGTACGCTGCCGAAATCAGGGAAAAGAGAGCTCCAGAGCCATATAAGGGCAAAGGTATTAAATACGCTGATGAGGTTATCAGGCGTAAAGTTGGTAAGACAGGTAAAAAATAAGTAAAGGAGTGAGGATTCAATGATTAAAAAGCAGTCAAGAAGTGAAGTCCGTGCAAAGAAGCACATGAAAGTCCGCAAACGTCTTTCAGGCACAGCAGAAAGACCGCGCCTGGCTGTGTTCAGAAGCAACAGCCATATGTATGCCCAGGTTATAGATGATACTGCTGGAAACACTTTAGTTTCAGCTTCAACTCTCCAGAAGGAAGTTAAGGATGGTTTAGAGAAGACAAATAATATTGAAGCAGCTGCAAAGCTTGGCGGTGTAATCGCTAAAAGGGCACTGGATAAGGGAATTACAACTGTTGTATTTGACAGGGGAGGATTTATTTACCAGGGTAAAGTTAAGGCTTTAGCAGAAGCAGCAAGAGAAGCAGGATTAGAATTCTAATAGATTCAGGAGGAAAATACATGAAACGTACAATTATTGACGCCAGCCAGTTAGAGCTGGAAGATAATGTAGTAACGATTAAGCGTGTAACCAAAGTAGTTAAGGGTGGACGTAACATGAGATTTACTGCATTAGTAGTAGTTGGCGATAAGAACGGGCATGTTGGCGTTGGACTTGGCAAAGCTACTGAAATACCAGAAGCTATCCGCAAAGGAAAGGAAGACGCAACAAAGAAATTAGTTGAGGTTCCTATCGACGAGAATAAGAGTGTACCACATGACTTTATTGGCAAGTTTGGCAGTGCTTCTGTACTTATTAAGAGGGCTCCAGAAGGTACTGGTATTATCGCTGGCGGTCCAGCACGTGCTGTACTTGAGCTTGCAGGTTATAAGAATATCCGTACAAAATCCCTTGGTTCTAATAATAAACAGAATGTTGTACTTGCTGCAATAAATGGCCTTGATAATCTTAAGAAACCTGAGGATGTAGCAAGGGCACGTGGAATATCACTTGAAGAACTTTTAAGCTAGTTTACACTGTTTAGCTTAAATAATAGGAGGCTGATTATGGCAGAGAAGTTAAAGGTTACATTAGTTAAATCTACTATTGGTGCCATTCCAAAACACCGTGCAACTGTTGAAGCTTTAGGCTTAAAGAAGCTTAATAAGACAGTTGAACTGCCTGATAATGATGCAGTCAGGGGCATGGTATGGCATGTAAGGCATCTTGTAAAAGTTGAAGAGATTTAATTTTTATAAAAAAGGAAAACAACGCGGTAAGGGATAGGGCTGCAGCCAGGCAAAAGCGGGGCTGCAAGGGAAAGTTTCCTTGCGGCGTTATTTTTCATAAAAATGCTATACAAACTAAAGGCATTTATGGTATAATATTGATTTGTAGCGTAACAGGACAGGTTTTATGCCTGTTACAGGCTGCAGAATGTAGCGAGGGCATGGACAGTATTGTCTAAGCAATGCTTTTTTTAAGAGGTATGTACAGGAGAAACATGCTTATTGCTTGTAATTTATCCTGTGCCCGTGTAGTGAAGAGTGGCTGGAGAGTGCCAGCCTGTATTTTAGGAGGTTATACAATGAATTTATCAGATTTACGTCCAGCAGAAGGTTCAAAGCAGAGCAATAATTTCAGAAGGGGCCGTGGACATGGCTCTGGAAATGGCAAGACTGCAGGTAAAGGACATAAGGGACAGAAAGCACGTTCAGGTGCACCACGCCCTGGTTTTGAAGGTGGCCAGATGCCACTTTACAGGCGTATTCCAAAGAGAGGTTTTACAAACCGCAATTCTAAGGAAATCATTGCAATTAATGTTGACAGGTTAGAGAAATTTAGTGATGGAGATGTAGTTACTGTTGCAGCATTACTCGAAAAAGGCATCATTAGTAATCCAAAAGATGGAGTTAAGGTACTCGGAAATGGGGAATTAACTAAGAAGCTTACAGTTCAGGTAAATGCATTCAGTAAGGGTGCTATCCAGAAGATTGAGGCTCTTGGTGGAAAAGCTGAGGTGATTTAAGGATGTTCCAGACAGTCCGTAATGCATTTAAAATCAAAGAACTCAGGAATAAGATTTTATATACCTTAGTTGCTTTGGTTATTGTGCGTATAGGATGCCAGCTTCCAGTTCCTGGAGTTGACGCATCTTATATTTCAGAATGGTTTAACAGCCAGAATTCACTTGACTTCTTTAACCAGCTGACAGGTGGTTCTTTCTCATCAATGTCTATATTTGCATTGAATATAACACCATATATTACCGCATCTATTATTGTACAGCTTCTTACTATAGCAATTCCAAGATTAGAAGAGCTGCATAAAGATGGAGAAGAAGGAAGAAAGAAACTTGCAGAGTATACAAGATACCTTACAATCGCACTTTCAGTAATGGAAAGTGCTGCAATGGCAGTAGGATTTGGAAGGAGCGGTTATCTTACAGAAGGTGTTTCATTTACATCTGTATCAATAATAATCGTTTCCTTAACAGCAGGCTCTGCTTATCTTATGTGGTTAGGTGAGCAGATTACAGAAAGAGGCGTAGGAAATGGTATTTCTATAATACTTCTTTATAATATTGTATCAAGGATACCAGAAGATATGGCTAACCTGTATGAGAAGTTTGTATCAGGTGCAAATACTGTAACAAATGGTCTTCTTGGTGCTGTTGTAATTATTGTTGTATTAATCGCAATGGTTGTATTTATTGTAGTTCTTTCTGATGGTGAGAGAAGGATAAGCGTACAGTATTCTAAGAAGACACAGGGAAGAAAACTTGTAGGCGGACAGTCTTCACATATTCCGCTTAAAGTAAATACTGCAGGTGTTATCCCTGTAATCTTTGCTGGTTCACTGTTCTCAATGCCAATAGTTATCGCAAACTTTGCAGGTGTACAGCCAGCATCAGGAGATGGCGCTTCACTGGGGCAGAAGATATTAAAAATCCTTAACCAGAATGCATGGTGTAATTTTGAAAGCTTTGGCGAGTTTAAATATACATTAGGGCTTGTCATATACATTGCTTTATTAATTTTCTTTGCTTACTTCTATACATCAATAACATTCAATCCACAGGAGATTGCAATTAATATGAAGAAGCAGGGTGGTTTTATACCAGGCATCAGGCCAGGAAAACCAACAACAGATTATCTTACAAAGGTATTAAACAGCATTATCCTTATAGGGGCAATAGGATTATCAGTTGTAGCAGTTGTGCCTATTTTCTTCTCAGGCGCATTTGGTGCAGATGTATCATTTGGCGGCACCTCACTTATTATTATAGTTGGTGTTGTACTTGAAACATTAAAGCAGATTGAGTCCCAGATGCTTGTCCGTCATTACAGAGGATTTATAAGTGAATAGAATAAAATGTAATTAAATAGTTGAAATATGGACGCTTTTAGGTTATTATAAACCTTGAGCGTCCTATTTTAACCTTGTCAAGTAAATCCTACTCTTTTATGTTGCAGAAACATAAGCGGTGGGCAGGGACTTACTTGTTTCAGTGGGAGTGTAAGCTCCCACTGAAAAGCAGCAGTAGCGGCTATAAGGTTATAAGCAAGTAGCCAATGCCTGCAAGCAGGCATTGCGGATTGCGAATATCCGCTTGACTAAAGCATGTATATCAGGAAGGAGAAAATAATTATGAAAATTATTATGTTAGGTGCACCAGGAGCTGGTAAAGGGACATACGCAAAGCAGATTACACAGAAGTATGATATTCCTGCTATATCTACAGGTGATATTTTCCGTGAAAATATCAAAGCAGGCACAGAGTTAGGAAAAAAGGCAAAGGGGTATATGGATGCAGGTAATCTTGTTCCTGATGAGCTTGTCTGTGACCTTGTTGTAGACCGTTTACAGCAGGAAGACTGCAAGAATGGTTATATCCTTGATGGTTTCCCAAGGACAATACCACAGGCAGAGGCTCTTACAGAAGCACTTAAGAAACAGGATGACGGAATTGACTTTGCATTAGAAATTAATATGGCAGATGAGGCAATCGTTGAAAGAATGGCAGGCAGAAGGGTATGTGAGAAGTGTGGTGCAACATACCATATTGTAAATATTCCTCCTAAGAAAGAGGGTATTTGTGATGAGTGTGGTGGCAATATTATACTCCGTGATGATGATGCACCTGAAACTGTTAAAAAGAGGCTTGAAGTATACCATGAGCAGACAGCTCCGCTTATTGAGTATTACAAAAACCTTGGTCTTTTAAGTGTAATTGACGGTTCTAAAGGTCTTGAGCAGTGTGTAGCTGATATTAGTGCAGTACTTGAATCAAAATAATTTATAACAGAATATTTTAACCGCATAAGGAAAGCCCCCTGTGCCTGAGGGAGGACACCAGGTACAGGTAAGGGCTTGTATGTGCATTAAGCACAGTTTATGGATTAATATTATTACGGAAAGAAGGCAGTTTATGGCGGTAACAATTAAATCGGAACATGAGATAGAATTAATGCGTGAAGCAGGAAGAATTCTTTCTATCGTGCATGATGAGATGGCAAAGGTAATCAGGCCTGGTATAAGCACAATGGACATTAACCGCAGGGGTGAAGAGGTAATAAACAGTTATGGGTGTATACCTTCATTTTTAAATTACAGGGGTTATCCAGCTTCTATATGTATATCAGTAAATGATGAAGTTGTACATGGTATTCCAAGTAAAAAGAGGATTTTGCAGGAAGGCGATATAGTAAGCCTTGATGCGGGTGTAATATATAAAGGATATCATTCTGACGCAGCAAGGACACATGCTGTTGGTGAGATTTCAGAGGAAGACCAGAGATTAATAGATGTGACAAAACAGAGCTTCTTTGAAGGTGTAAAGATGGCAAGGGCAGGCAACCACCTTTTTGATATATCAAAAACAATACAGGATTATGCTGAAGGACATGGGTTTTCGGTAGTACGTGAGATGGTAGGCCATGGCATCGGGCAGAAGCTGCATGAAGAACCACAGGTTCCTAATTATAAGCCTATTGGAAGAGGAATGAAGTTAAGGCCAGGAATGACACTTGCTATAGAGCCTATGATTAATAAAGGCGCTAAGGATATATGGATACTTGATGATGACTGGACATGTGTTACAAGGGATTCACAGAATTCAGCACATTATGAAAATACTGTCCTTATTACAGAGGGTGAGCCAGAGCTTCTTTCCTATAATAAGGATTTAGCATAGATTACATGTACAATATAAAACGTATTTATGTTTTTTGTATTATTGTACGATATATATTAAGCAAAGACAGTATGGAGGTTAATTATTTATGTCTAAAGAAGATGTTATTGAAATTGAGGGTGTTGTTGTAGAAAAGCTTCCAAATGCAATGTTTAAGGTTGAACTCGAAAACGGACACCAGGTGCTTGCACATATAAGTGGCAAGCTTAGAAAGAATTTTATCAGGATTCTTCCAGGTGACAAAGTTACTATGGAGATGTCACCTTATGACCTTACAAAGGGACGTATTACATGGAGGGATAAGTAGGCTCTGGCAAACTAGCATAATGGTATATAAAGACTTCGCACTTGTAACAGATTATGGGTACGGAGTTTTTTGTTTATATATCTGATGAAGATATATAGACGCTGTTGTGCAGCAGTATATAATGAGAAATGTTAAAGTAATAATGTTTATGTGTACTTGTGCAGAGAAAAGAAAGAAGGGGGAGAAATATGAAAAAAAGAGTATTTCCAATTAGTATTACTTTAATTGTGGTATTAGTTTTATTTATATATTTCTTTAAAACAAGTACAGATAAGGATAAATATAATATTGGTGAACAGGAAATTGAAGATATTGTTTATTATTGTGATGGTAAAGAACCTTGCATATCCAATAATGTAAAAGAGGAAATATTATATATTATAAATAATTTAGATAATACTAGCATATGTAAAGGTACAGTTGATTGCCGGCTTTTATGTAATAAAGATGGTATTCCTATAGAAACAGGGAAACAAAAGCATTTTATAAAAGTAATATTTAAAAAACCACTTGTTATAGGGTATCT
>VSNJ01000142.1 GCA_009774235.1 Lachnospiraceae bacterium | reverse complement strand
GGTTTTGATGGTAATTAAAATAATCTATTTTCTTTGTTATTTTATATTGTACATATATTTTTATATACAGCAGTTCCATGTGCAGGTAAATATTTTCCATTAAGGGGGCATTTTGGCACCGCCAGTGCTTGAATCTGGTTCTTTCAGATTCTATGCACTGTTGTGTGTGCCATCGTAGCGGAAGCGTGCCCCTGGATGGAAATATTTACCTGCACATGAACCTACGTTATACCACCATATGTACAATATAAAGATAATTGGAAATTATATTGTGTATAGAGAAAAACAGCTTGAAACTTGTACTAAAAGATGATAAACTCATAATATCTGTATAAATAGATATAAGAGTACTTAGGGAGGCAGGATTTGGATATAAATAAAGTTAAAAAGGCACATACATCCAAAGTAAAAGATGCAGTAACCAAAGGGGTTTTACAAGCAGTTATGCAAGGAAGCCACAATGCATCATATAGAGAAATAGACATCCATAAAGTTAAAACAGCAGATGCTTTATACGCCCGCCCTGGTACTGCAAGCAGCATAAATGCTTTATGTAGTAAAGTACAGGACAGTACCATCACTGTACATAGTGCAGATATAGGATGTGTGCATACAGACAGGCCAGGTTATAAAAATGCAGATAATAACTTGACAATAGAAGAATTATTCAGAAGCGCCGGGAGGAATTTCAGATGATAAGCCAGGTTTCTTATCCTAATGTTCTTAATATAAAACCAGTGAAGACATATCCAGAAAACAGCGGAAGGGAAACAACTATTACTGCGTTTAAAGAAATACTAGACAGTAAAAAGGATAAAATCAAAAAAGAAGAAAAGAGCAACAGAAAAGAAGCACCTGCAGAAGATGACAGCAGTAAAACAACAGATGGTATTACATACAGAGACCCTGTTACAGGCAGGACTGTAATGTATATAGATATAGCAGAAGACAATGAAAAGCCTGGTAAAAAGGTTACATCATCAGGAGGGGCGCAGACAGCTGTTCCAGCTTCTTCTATGAAGAAGACAAAATATGATGAATATTTTAAGGCAGCAGCAAAGAAATACAATGTATCTGAGAGCCTGTTAAAAGCTATAGCAAAGGCAGAATCAGACTTTAACCCGGATTGTGTTTCAAGTGCAGGTGCAATGGGTGTAATGCAGCTTATGCCAGAAACAGCAAAAGGGCTTGGAGTTGATGACCCATATGACCCAGAGCAGAATATAATGGGCGGGGCAAAATGTATTGCTATGAAGTTAAAAGAATTTAATGGTGATGTAAGGCTTGCACTTGCTGCATACAATGCAGGAAGCGGTGCAGTCAGGCGTAATGGAGGAGTGCCTTCATATTGCACTACATATGTAAATAAGGTACTCAGTTATAAAGAAGCATTTGAAACAGCTAATTCAGTAGGCTGATACATAATATTAAAATCTATGGAGCGTAAATAAATGGACGGGCAGAACCAGCAACACAGCACATTAAATGAGGATGTTGAGAAAAGTATAAGAAAGAAATTCCATAAAAAGCTGTTTAGCAGGTTTGCAAAGGCAATTAATGAATATAGGCTTCTTGAAGAAGGAGACCATGTAGCGGTCTGCATCTCAGGAGGCAAAGATTCAATGCTTATGGCTAAACTCTTCCAGGAACTTAAGAAACATAATAAATTTGATTTCCGTCTTTCATTTCTTGTTATGGATCCAGGTTATAATAAAGCCAACAGGGAAGCATTGGAAAATAATGCAAGGCTTTTAAATATCCCAATAACAATATTTGAAACACAAATATTTGATGCTGTATATGAAATAGAAAAATCCCCATGTTATCTATGTGCACGTATGAGAAGGGGATATCTTTACAATAATGCCAGGAAGCTTGGTTGCAATAAGATTGCACTTGGACACCACTATGATGATGTAATTGAAACTATACTTATGGGTATGTTGTATGGTGCACAGATACAGACAATGATGCCAAAGCTTCACAGCACTAATTTTGAAGGTATGGAACTTATAAGGCCTATGTATTTTATAAGAGAAGAAGATATAATACACTGGATGGATTATAATTGCCTTAAGTTCTTACAGTGTGCATGCAGGTTTACAGATAATTGTAATACATGTGGGGATGGTGTTATTACTTCAAAGCGGGAAGAAATAAAAAATCTTATACGTAATCTTAGAAAGATAAATCCATATATTGAAGGCAACATATTTAAAAGTGTGGAAAATATAAACTTAAATACTATTATTGCTTACAAAGAGAATGGAGTTAAGCACAGTTTTCTTGATAACTACAAAAGCAGGGACTGATATAAGAACCTGGCAGACAGGCAGATACTTCTAGCCAGGTTATGGATAGCACATAGAGGAGGTAGAATTTGTTACTTGTTAATAAATTTCGGAAATATTATAAACTAATAATAAGTTTCTCTATATTTGCTGTTGTAGTAGTTTTAATGGGAATGTTTCTTACCTTTAAAATGAAAAATATTTTAAATGAATATTTCGTGGAGAAGATTTCTACAGATGCTGCGCTAATGTCTTATGAGGTTGAAGAAAAGTTTAATGCGGAAATAGAAAAAATGCAGATTATTGCATCATATTTTAATAAAAATCCAGATAACCTGGATAAATTCTTTGCGTCAATGGATGCAGAAGAAGGCATTAGTTCTGGAATGGTTACATGTGAATGTAAACATGTGTATGGTGAAAAACTGCCTGATAAAGATTTACATTGTATACAGGATACATTTAATGGTAATGATGTAGTTTCATGCAGCAGTGAAAAAGGAATTATTCTTTCTGTGCCTGTGTATTCGGGAAATAGTGTTAAATATGTACTATACAGGCTGTATAAAAATGATATTATTGAACCAAAGTTTGGCATTTCTTATAACGGCGGCAAAGGAAAAACTGCAATTGCTGCAAGTTCAGGTGAAATTATAGCCTTATTTGGGGAATGGGAACCAGACAAAGCAGATGGTATTTTAAATAATAAAGAAGTTAAACAGGAATATAAGGAACTTTCTGAAAAACTGCAGGAGGTATCTTCTTATGCCAGATATATTAAAGGCAGGTATGGGGGAGGCTTTGTATTTATATCAAAGATTGGTAAGCTTGATATTGTACTTGAAGGATATATAACAGTAAAAAATGCTTATGGAAGGATTTCAGGTATAATTTATTTTGTTATGTTTGTATTTGGAATGATAAGCATAGTATTTATGATATTTTATCTTTATTTTATTACTGTTGACCAGAAAGCAAAAGAGAGTAAAGAACTTAAAGAGGCAAAAAATATCGCTGAAAGTGCTAATAAGGCTAAAAGTAGTTTTCTTGCCAATATGTCACATGAAATAAGAACCCCTATTAACGCAGTTATAGGAATGAATGAAATGATACTCCGTGAGTCCAGGGATGAAAATATTACTGGATATGCACAGAATGTAAAAAGTGCAAGTAACAGCCTGTTGGCAATTATTAATGATATATTGGACTTTTCAAAGATAGAATCAGGTAAAATGGAGATTGTCGATGAAGAATACCATTTAAGTTCTGTACTGAATGATGTTGTAAATATGGTACAGCTACGTTCAGAACAGAAAGGGCTTGAACTGGATATACAGGTTGACAGTACACTGCCAGATAAGTTATATGGTGATTCCCTGCGTATAGGCCAGATTATTGTAAATATACTGAACAATGCTGTTAAATACACAGAAAAAGGAAAAGTTACTTTTTCTGTATCAGGCAGGAATATTTCAGATAAAAATATGGTTCTTAAAATAGAGGTAAGGGATACAGGCATTGGAATAAGGGAAGAAGACCTGCCAAGGCTTTTTATGGGTTTTGAGAGGCTAGATTTAAAAGAAAACAGGAATATAGAGGGAACAGGGCTTGGGCTTGCAATTACTAGCAGCCTTGTACAACAGATGCATGGTATTATAAATGTGGACAGTGTTTATGGCAGTGGTTCAGTATTTATTCTTGAAATCCCACAGGGTGTATGTAATATGGAACCTATTGGTGATTTTAAGGAAAAATATAAGAAGTTTGTCAAGGCACAAGAGAAATATAAAGAAAGCTTTATTGCACCAGATGCAAAGGTTCTTCTTGTAGATGACAATACAATGAATCATGTTGTAGTAAAAAACCTGCTTAAACAGACAAAAGTAAATATTAAAAGTGTAAGAAGTGGCAAGGAATGTATAGAATGTGTCCAGGATGAGCGTTTTGACATTATATTTTTAGACCATATGATGCCAGGAATGAGTGGAATAGAAGCATTGGAATACCTTAATATAATGGAAGACAATAAGTGCAAGGGTATTCCTGTAATAGCCATGACTGCCAATGCTATTTCAGGAGCCAGGGAAATGTACCTGGAGGCAGGTTTTTCTGATTATATAAGTAAGCCAGTAAACAGCAAAGAATTAGAAGCAATGTTGCAGAAGTATCTTCCAACAGAAAAGTTAAAAGAATGGGTTTGTAACCTGGAAGAAACTACCAGTCCTGGCAGTTTAGGAAAAGATGTCCAGGAAAATGACAATGGCATTGATAAAGAGTGTCTTGATATAAAGCTTGGAATGGAATACAGCACAGATAAAGTAGAAATTTATAAAGAAATACTTACAGTATTCCTTCAGATAAAAAAACAAAAACAGCCAGAGCTTGAAATGTTTTTTGAAAAGGAGGACTGGAAGAATTATACTATAGCTGTCCATGCATTGAAGTCTTCTTCTCTGAATATTGGAGCAAAGAGACTGTCAGATATTTCGGCAGGGCTTGAGAAGGCGGGGCATGATGGTGATATAGATTATATTAAAGAACATCATGCAGACATGGTGCACCAGTATGGCATAACGGAAGAAGAAATAAGGAAATACCTTTATTTATAACAAGCTTGTGGAAGCGCTCTCTACAAGCTTTGGCTAAAAAAGCAGCGCAGAAAAGAGGAATATTATGGAAATTAAACCAGTAACTAGTGAGTCTTTCAGGTTTTATGGGCGTATTATTAATGAATATGACTATGATGAAATGTTAAAGAAACTTGAAGAACTTACAGATATGCCAGGAGATTCAGTAATATATGTACCTTCTGTACCAGAACTTGAAGCAACACAGGCATATGAGGACCTTAGTAATAATTGTTTTGGAGGCATGCCTATAGAGATAGGATATTGTAATGGAACTAATACAAAGCTTAACTGTTTTGAATACCACCGTGACAGTGAAATAGATGTTGCTGCTAATGATGCAGTTCTTCTTGTAGCACTTAAACAGGATATTGTAGATGGAAAGATTAATTCTTCAAAGACAGAAGCTTTTCTTTGTCCTAAGGGTACAGCTGTAGAGTTATATTCAACTACATTGCATTATGCGCCATGCAGTGCAAAGAAAGGAGAAGGTTTCCGTGTTGCAATTATTCTTCCAAAAGGTACAAATGAAGATATGCCAGATATAACTGTGAAGAATGAGGAGGATAAGTACCTATGGGCAAGAAATAAGTGGCTGGTTGCACATGCCAGTACATCAGAAGCAGCACAAGGTGCACATATTGGCATTATAGGGGAAAATATAGATATTGCAGATTTAATTTAAGAAAAAGTATTAAATGTAATAGTAAATGCACAGGGGCGTGTAAAATTCTCTGTGCATTTTTACTGTGTACTATTAATTTTGCGGGAATAGTTATTTTAAATATATTATATATAGAAAGAGTGTAGTTTATATGTTATTACCAGAGGAATTTAAAGACAGGATGAAGAAACTTCTTGGCAGTGAATATGAGGAGTTTATGTTATCATATAATAAAGAAAAGGTGCAAGGACTGCGTATTAACACTTTAAAATTAGATGTGGCAGATAAGGACAGGCTTCCATTTAAGTTAGATACTGTTCCATGGGTATATGAGGGGTTTTATTATAATGCAGAAGAACGTCCAGGACGACATCCACTGCATGAAGCAGGTGTTTATTATATACAGGAACCAAGTGCTATGTCAGTTGCCAGCCTTTTAGAACCAGAGGAAGGCAGTTATATATGTGATATGTGTGCTGCGCCAGGTGGCAAGAGTACACATATAGCAGCAAGGCTTAAAGGTACAGGACTGCTTGTATCTAATGAAATTTCAGCAGCACGTGCAAAGATATTATCACAAAATATAGAAAGGGCTGGTATTTCTAATGCAGTTGTATGTAATGAAACACCAGAAAAGATGGCAGAATATTTCCCACAGTATTTTGATAAAATAGTAGTAGATGCCCCATGTTCAGGTGAAGGGATGTTCAGGAAAGATAATATAGCAATAGAGGAGTGGAGCCTTGATAATACAAATATGTGTGCCAGACGCCAGAAAATGATACTTGGATATGCTGATAAAATGCTTAAGCCAGGAGGTATACTTGTATATTCTACTTGTACATTTGCACCTATAGAGGATGAAGATATAGTTGTATGGTTTCTTAGGGAACATCCAGAGTATACTGCCTGTGGCTGGAAAGATTCTGGGATGGCATTATATATGGAACAAAATGGGTATGAAAAGGATATTCTTAGCAGTGGAAGGGCTGGATTTGTATCAGAAAGCCTTGGAAGCCTGGCACAAAATGAGACTGGGGCTGTAAACTGTGCATTAAGGCTGTGGCCTCATAAGGTAAAGGGTGAAGGCCATTTTGTTATAAAGTTAAAGAAAAATAGTAATGGAACACAAGAATATGTTCATAAGGATTTGCATAAGGTAAGTAAGGGTAAGTTGTTTGTTACTCGGAATGAACTTGCTGGAATAGAAAACTTCCTGGCAGAAATATTTCCGGATGTGGATATAAGTGGTTATGCAAGCCGTTTTAGGTTTTATGGGGACAATCTTTACCTGCTGCCAGAGGGGATAGGTGATATCCAGGGTATTAAGGTGGTAAGGCCAGGGCTTCATATTGCTGTACGCAGGAAAAACAGGTTTGAGCCAGCCCATGCGCTTGGAAGGGTTGTGAAACCTGGAGATGTAGCATGGTACCAGGATTTGGACTATAATGATGCGTTAAGGTTCCTTCATGGGGAAACTGTAAGCTGTAAGACAGGGTTTAAGGGATGGGGGCTTACTGGGTATGAAGGGTTTCCACTTGGGTGGGGTAAGGCAGGTAATGGGGTGGTGAAGAACCATTATCCAAAGGGGCTGAGAATTTAGGCGGACAGTATTTTTGGGCAAAATATTGTAATTAATATACTTTGTTAATTTTTAACAGAATATTCTGGCATGCAGCAGTTAATTATTTTGCACCATACGGCACATTCCCATTCAGTGAAAAACGCAGCAGTGCATAAGCCCTTAAAGTACAAGGGCTAAGCACTGGCGTTTTTCAATGGCCGTCTAGTGCAAAATAATTAACTTGCTGCATGAAATATAATCTTTGTACAAATTAACAGAAGTAATTAAAACAGAGAACTTTTGCCAGAACCAGTAAGTTTGTATAAATAATATACTTATTTTGGAAATTTTAAACAGGCGTATATTTTGAAGCTTTGTCTGTTTATATACCAGGTATTTGCATATTTTCTGGTTTTCAGGCATGCACTTAAATATATAGCTTCATTGTACTTGGTATATGGAATATTGTATTATAGATGATTTACATGTATAATATTATTGGTTTCTATTACATAAAAAAGGATTTAGTGGAGGTGTTATATGAAAGTTGCGCTTGGACAGATAGATATGGTATGGGAAGATAAAGAGGCTTCATTAAATAAAGCAGAGAATATGGTGAAAGAAGCAGCATCGGCAGGTGCAGATATAATTATATTTCCAGAAATGACATTAACAGGATTTTCAATGAATCTTGATGAAATTGGTGAAGATGCTTCTTGTGCACAAAGTGTAGAGGCAATGAAAAAAATTGCTATACAAAATAATATAGCAACAGGGTTTGGATGGCCTGCACTGCCAGAACCAGGATGCCAGAAAGGGACTAACAGGTTTACAGTTATAGGCAGTGATGGAAATATACTTGCAGATTATAAGAAAATCCATCCTTTTACTTATGGTGGTGAAAGTGATGTATATGAAGGTGGTAATGAAATTGTTACATTCCAGTTTTCAGGACACACAATAAGTCTTTTTATATGTTATGATTTACGCTTTCCAGAATTGTTCCAGCTTGCTTCAAAGAATGCTGATGTAATATTTGTAATTGCAAACTGGCCATCAAACAGAAGTGTACACTGGACAACCCTTCTAAGGGCAAGGGCAATAGAAACACAGTCATATGTTGTAGGAGTGAACTGTTATGGCTCACGTGATAATATGGATTATAGCGGTGACAGCCTTGTAGTAGATTCTATTGGTAATATACTTGGACAGATTTCTGGCAGGGAAGGTGTGCTTATATGTGATATTGATGACAGGGCATGGAGTCTTAGGGATAAATTTAATGTAAGAAAAGACCGAAGGACAAATTTTTATATTGAAGAATACCTTAAATGACTCTTATAAAAAAGATAAAATCTTTAATAATTTAAGGGAAGATACGAATAGTTTAGAGGAATTATTTATCCATCCGGAAGCAAAGTGGGGATGTGTAAGTTATCTGGCTTACAAAATCCAGGTTTGCCCGCAGGATATTGGATTACGGCTTTATTTGATGGGAGAATATTTATGAGACAATATGAACTAGCTATCAGGATTGCGCAAATTCATCATTTACTTGATGAACATAAGTACAAAAAAGCTTTGGCTGTAGTAAGGACGCTTGATATGAAGCAGATAAAAAGTCCTAGTGATATCAGTGCTATTGCAGATGTTTTTGCTAAAACTGAACAGTATGATTCGGCAAAAGCTGCTTATTTAAAAATATATAATAAATCAAAAACAAGACGTGTTTTAAACAGGCTTATATACCTTGCTATACGTACACATGAAATTGAAGATGCAGAAAAGTATTACCAGGAATTTATAAAAATGTATCCAGGTACAAGGGATGTTCTTATTCTCAGATACAGGATAGATAAAGCAGCAGGAGTTCCTATTGGAAGGCTTATTGAAATTCTTGAAGAACTGAAAGAGGAAGAATATATAGAAGAATGGGCATATGAACTTGCTAAATTATACCATAAAGCTGGAAGATTTGAAGAGTGCCGTAGTGAGTGCGAAGATATTCTTTTATGGTTTGGACATGGTGAAATAGTTGAACGTGCAAAAAGGCTTATTGAGTATGTTGACGATAAGGAGGCCATGCCTTATCTTGATGATAAGGATTATACAATGAAAAAAGAAGAACCTAATCCAGATGATACAGGTTCTTTGCCTGATTTAAAAGAGTATCTTAAAGCTAAATCATTTGAAGATGAGAGTTTTGCAAAGCGCCAGAAAGAACGTGATGCGGTAAAGCAGGACATAGATGGGAAAGTTGGAAATGATTTAAGCAGTACACAAGAAGAAGCAGTTGTACATAATAAGGCCAAAGAACAGCAGGACGATGGCTTTATAGATGATTATGACGATGATGATTTTGATATTGATGCAGATATAGGAAGAATAGCTAAGGAAGGTTTTCAAAAACTTACGGGATTTTTAAGGTTTGGAAGTAAGAAAGATAATAAAGACAGCCATGAGAAGGAAGATGCTGGAAAGGCTGGTTATAGCTATAAAGATAAAGAAAATATAATAGAAGAATCTGTTGATACAGATAATATAATAAATAATAATGAAGTTTATGAAAAAGAAACTTTAGACAGGGAAGAGAATGGTAATATAAATGTAAAGAATAATATTGCCAGAGATAAAACAGATAGTTATTATACGGAAACAGAAGTGGCAGATAATATTGAAAAAGGTAAAGAAAATATTATACCACAAGAAACAGGTTATAAAAAAACGAATGTAAATAATATTGAGGTAAGAGTAAATTTAGATGCAATTAATAAGCTGCGTAATAATACAGTTAGAAATGAGGAGCCAGAAACTCCAGTAGTTCCTGTACATTCACAGTCTGGAACATGGATTACACAAGATCTTTCAAGAGAAATTTCTGCAATTTATGAAGAGGAACAAAGAGAACAGTTAAAAGAAAAAACTGTTACAGTGGTAAAAAATAAAAGACCACCAGAGCGTGATGCCACAAAAGTGATTGAACGTATGACTAAGGCAGTTAAAAATGATGAAACAAAGGCTATTACTCTTGTTGGAAGAGAGGATGCAGAAAGACCTGTTAAAAGAAATATAGGAATGGATGCTGAGGCAGACAGGGTTAAGGAAGAAGAAAGGTTAAGAAAAGAGGAAAGGCTAAGAGAAGAAGAGAGGTTAAGAGAAGAGGAAAGGCTAAGGGAAGAGGAAAGGCTAAGAGAAGAGGAAAGGCTAAGGGAAGAGGAAAGGCTAAGGGAAGAGGAAAGGCTAAGAGAAGAAGAAAGGTTAAGGGAAGAGGAAAGGCTAAGAGAAGAAGAAAGGTTAAGGGAAGAGGAAAGACTAAGGGAAGAGGAAAGACTAAGAGAAGAAGAGAGGTTAAGAGAGGAGGAAAGGCTAAGGGAAGAGGAAAGGCTAAGAGAAGAGGAAAGGCTAAGGGAAGAAGAGAGGTTAAGGGAGGAAGAAAGGTTAAGGGAAGAAGAGAGGTTAAGGGAGGAAGAAAG